>CAXMMZ010000259.1:0-15039 GCA_964194565.1 Arenicellales bacterium | reverse complement strand
GGCGCTGATTATTAGCAGTACCTCATCGCCACCGCCTGAAGCCAGCCAGTTGAACGGCACGTGAGGATATTGATTCTTTAGAGCCGGTGCGGCCGACGCCGCCTCCAGCACCAAAACGCCGGTGTCGGTCAGAAATCGGTCAGCATCGCGCAAAATTTGATTGATTAACGCCAGACCGTCGGCGCCGCCATCCAAGGCGATATTCGGTTCGTGGCGATACTCGGCGGGTAGCTCCTGCATTGCAGGCTGGCCTACGTACGGGGGATTGCTAACGATGAGATCGAATCGTCGACCCTCGAACTGGTCAAACAGGTCGCTGCGGAGCAACTCGATACGCCCTTCCAGTCGATGCCGTTGCACATTGACCTGGGCTACCTGCAAAGCGTCGGTGGACACGTCGCTGGCGACAATTTGCGCGTTCGGGAACGCATAGGCCAATGCAACCCCGATGCAGCCGCTGCCAGTACAGAGATCGAGTATCGCGCGCACATCGCCGGCGTCAACCCATGGTGCAAAGCCGTCGTCGATCCATTCGCCAAGATGCGATCGCGGAATCAGAACCCGCTCGTCGACATAGAATTCGTGCCCGGCAAACCACATGCGCTGATTGATATAGGCCAATGGCCGACGCGCATCGACCCGTTCGCGACAAATCGATTCGATTTTGGAAATTTGCGCGTGGTCCAGAATCACGTCCCACGTCGCCTCATCGATCAAATCGGGTTCGATATTGGCGGCGCTACAGATTAACCACACAGCTTCGTCGAAGGCGTGGTCGGTGCCGTGCCCAAAACTGAGCTCGGCGGCTTCCAGGCGTTGCTGAACCGTCGACACCGCATCTCCGAACGTAGTGCTAGGATTCACCTTATTCTGCCAGCGCGCTTAACTCCAGCATTGCCGGGTGCCGTACCCGCACGCGTTTACCCCTACGCTGTGTGAACACCCAACCACGCGCCACCACTTTGGCGCCGAGTACTCGATTGATATCACCGCCCCAATATTGGCGCCAGTCCTTATGGGGTATGACCACTGAGAATCGCGGCCCCAGATCAAGGTAGAAATTGCGGCGGCTGCGGCCGATACGGTCCACAGTCCCAATAACAAAGCGATGCCCTTCCGCGTCGGCGTCGAGCTGCTGCGGCGTCACCGGGCGATAGTAGCGATGGTTCCAGATGCCAAGTTTGTCGCGCCGCGCCGCGCGCTCGGCGATTTGGTAAATATCGACGAGGCCAATGTTGGGGGGGATCGCCACCACGCTACCGAGGCCTTGCGCCAGGATTTGTTCTTGCAAATTTGTTCCATCCTTCAAGAACACATGAGCCAGAAGCCGCCCGTAGCGATCGCGTTGCTTACGTTCAAGTTTTAGCGTGACAGTTGTTCCAACAACGCGGTCGGCGACAAATTTTCGGGCACGTCGTGCCATCGGTTCGTCGGTTGCACCGTTGTATCCAATTTCCGGAGAATTGATGCCCAGCAAACGCACCCGCGTGTCGTCGTCCACTTCAATCGTATCGCCGTCGATGACATAGGTAACGATGGCGCTACGCTGTGAAGTAATCTCGCCGGCGGCGCTATATGAAACAAGCGTTGCAACAAAAAATACAGTTACTGCGCCCGGGCGGTACAAGATCGGGTGGTGTGAAAGAGGCGAATCGCTTAGCTCTTGATACCGTATTTTTCTCGGAACTTGCCGACGCGGCCGGCGGTGTCTACGATTTTCTGTTTTCCGGTATAGAAAGGATGGCATTCCGAGCAAATGTCGATATGCAATTCCTGGCCGAGCGTTGAGCGGGTTTCGAAACTATTGCCGCACGCGCAGACTACCTTGATGGTGGAATATTTGGGATGGATGCCAGGTTTCATTGGTTTTCCTCAAATTACGATCACGCTCCGAAACTGGGTCGGGGCAACGAGGACGCGGGATAATAGGAGAATCCGTCGCCACTGGCAAGTCTCAGGGCCAATCATGATTCCATGGGTGGGTGCTGCCGGTTGCCGCCCACAGGGCCTAGTGGTAGCGCCCCAAAAATGGTGGCGCATGGCCTATAGTCGGAGTCCCCACACGCCGCTAGCGATTCATTGCTTTGAAGAACTGCGCATTGTTCTTGGTGGCGCGAAGCTTATCCAGGAGAAATTCGATTGCGGCACTGTCGTCCATGGGGTGCAGTAATTTTCGCAACAACCATATTTTCTGCAACTCGGTCGGATCCGTCAGTAGTTCCTCGCGGCGAGTTCCCGAGCGGCTGATAATAATCGCCGGATACACGCGTTTCTCGGCAACTCGACGGTCGAGATGAATCTCTAAGTTACCCGTGCCTTTGAATTCCTCGTAGATCACGTCGTCCATCTTCGAGCCGGTGTCGATCAGCGCAGTCGCGAGTATCGTGATGCTGCCGCCCTCCTCGATATTTCGAGCGGCGCCGAAAAAACGTTTCGGTCGCTGTAATGCATTAGCATCGACGCCACCGGTCAGCACTTTGCCCGACGCCGGAGCTACAGTGTTATAGGCCCGTGCCAAACGCGTAATGGAATCCAACAAAATCACTACGTCCTTTTTGTGTTCCACCAGACGTTTGGCTTTTTCCAGCACCATCTCGGCGACTTGAACGTGGCGCGACGCGGGCTCATCGAAAGTTGAGGACACGACTTCGCCACGCACCGAACGTTGCATTTCCGTCACCTCTTCCGGTCGCTCGTCGATCAATAATACGATCAAGATACATTCCGGGTGGCTGGCGGTAATGGCGTGCGCGATTTGTTGCAGCATTACCGTCTTACCGGTTTTTGGAGACGAAACCAGTAACCCGCGTTGACCTTTGCCAATCGGCGCGATCAAGTCGATGACCCGTGCTGTCAGATCCTCAGCGGAGCCATTTTCCTGTTCGAGTCGCAATCGCTCAACCGGGTGCAATGGCGTAAGGTTTTCAAACAGGATCTTGTTTTTTGCTTCTTCGGGCGGCTGAAAGTTAATGGATTCGACTTTGAGAAGTGCAAAATAACGTTCGGATTCCTTTGGCGGGCGAATAAGCCCGGTAATGGTGTCACCGGTGCGCAAATTAAAGCGGCGTATCTGGCTGGGCGACACGTAGATGTCATCCGGCCCCGCTAGGTACGAACTGGTAGCGGAGCGAAGAAATCCAAATCCATCCTGTAAGATTTCCACAACTCCCTGGCCCATGATGTCTTCGCCTTTTTTGGCGTGGGCCTTGAGGATCGCAAAAATCTGATCTTGTTTGCGCAGTCGACTGACGTTGTCCAACTTCATTGAACGCGCGATATCGGCAAGCTCTGTGGGAGGTTTTGCCTTAAGTTCGGAGAGACTTAGTGACATAGGATTTAGCAGTTGCGACCGTGACCGCTGGACGAAAGCCTGCGTGGTGGCGCAAGAAAAGTTGAAGGAAAGTAGGGTGGAATTAGGTAGCTGTTACAGGAATAACTTATCTTCCCACTAGCACATATAGCACGTACACTAGCGCGCGTCAATTTTGGAGCAACTTTTGAGTCGGAGTATATACTCCGTTCCGAATCGGATCTAACGCTATAAGTTGCCGTCGATAAATGCGGTTAGTTGGGACTTGGATACGGCCCCGACCTTGGTGGCCTCGACATTGCCGTTTTTGAACAGCATTAACGTGGGGATGCCGCGAATACCATATTTGGGCGGCGTCTCGGGGTTGTCATCGATATTAAGCTTGGCAACTTTAAGTTTGCCCAAATAGTCGCCGGCGATCTCTTCAAGTACCGGCGCGATCATCTTGCAGGGTCCGCACCACTCGGCCCAATAGTCAATCAGCACCGGTTGCGTGCTGTTAAGGACCTCTTCTTGAAAGGTCTCGTCGCTAACGTGAACGATTTGCATTGACATAATGGCTAGGCCTCGGTATTGACATCGGTAATTTTGACCACATTTGAGTAAAGGGTATCAATAGCACGAATATGTGGGCAGTGTCGTATTTATCAAGGAGGATTCTTGTCGAATCAATTCGGTAATGCAACCCCATAATGTGCTACATTTATATGTGAGCTAACATAACTGTATGAGCGATAAACACCTTACTAATCAGCATTTTAATGAATTATCCCTACCCGAGCCGCTCCATCGCGGCTTGCGTGAAGCCGGTTTTGAGCGTTTAACCCCTATTCAAGCTGAGGCATTGCCACCGGCGTTGGCTGGCAATGATGTAGCGGGTCAAGCCAGGACCGGGACCGGGAAGACCGCCACATTTCTGTTGGCGGCATTCAATTATTTGCTGACCCACGAGGCCGATAGCGATCGGCCCGTGCAGAACCCACGCGCGCTGGTGGTGGCTCCGACCCGGGAGTTGGCGATCCAAATCTATCGTGACGCGGAAGCGCTCGGGAAGTACACCGGCCTCAGAATGTGTTTGGCCTACGGCGGAACCGGCTACGATACACAACGCCAGGCCATCCAGCAGGGTGCCGATATTATTATCGGCACGCCGGGCCGGCTTATCGATTACCTCAAGCAGCATGTGTACAGCTTGAACTATTTGCAAGTCGTTGTGGTGGATGAAGCTGATCGCATGTTCGACCTCGGATTTATCCGCGACATTCGTTATATGTTCCGGCGTATGCCCCCTCCGCAACAGCGTTTGAGCATGTTGTTCTCGGCGACTTTATCGCATCGGGTCAACGAGCTCGCGTATGAGCATATGAATAATCCTCAGGTAATCAAGGTGCAGGCCGACAAGATCACCGTGGACGAAGTCACTGAAGCGGTTTACTGCCCCGCAAATAACGAGAAGATTCCGTTATTGTTGGGTCTGTGTGCGCGTATCGCCTCGGATCGAACCCTGGTGTTTGTGAACACCAAGCACGGTGCTCATGACGTCTACGAGTGGTTGCTGGGAAACGGTTATCAAGTTGCGGTGTTGTCAGGAGATGTGCCGCAGCGTCAGCGCGAACGGTTGCTGGATGAATTCACTACCGGAAAGTTGTCAGTTTTAGTGGCTACCGATGTCGCCGCGAGGGGTCTGCATATACCCAACGTGAGTCACGTGTTCAACTATGATCTACCGCAGGATCCGGAAGATTATGTGCATCGTATCGGTCGCACCGCGCGTGCCGGCATCAGCGGCGACGCGATTAGTTTCGCCTGCGAAGACTATGCTTACTCGTTGCTGGAAATCGAGCAGTATATTGGTCACGCGTTACCGGTATCGAAGGTCGATCGTGAGTTGTTGATTGAACCACAGCCACGGGCGCGCGAGCCTCGTGCTGGTCGACGTTCGCACGATGCCAAACGACCACCCGGGAAACCACGTACCGATACCCCGCGCCGGCGGCAACCCGCTAGCGTGCCCGACGCCGCCCACAACGCATCTGTCGCCACGAATCCAGCTACGCCACCTGTGTCCTCCGTCGACGGTGTTCCACTCGTCACTACGAGCCCCGCGGTACCGCGTGTCTCCCCAATTCGAGCGGCGTCCTCCGACGCCGCGGCCGTGCCGGACGCCCCGCGGCAGACCGCAAGTCCTCAGTCTACTGCTCTGCAAACAACCCGCGTGGATGTACCAGCCGTCGGTTAGCCCGACATCGAATCATACTCGCCACGATTCACAGTTAGTCACGTATCGTGCGACAGCGTCGACCGACGACGGATACGAGGCAAGCAATGGCCGCTAGATTGTGCTGCCGCGATCTCCCGCATTCGATCAAAGCTTGGCGGGTAACCGCGGCCACGCGTTGGATCGCGTTTACGGCCGCGACGATTTTTCTGGCCGCCTGCTCGGCCGATCCTGAATCCCCAGAGCAACAAATACAAGAATTGATCGACCGTCTGGAAACGGCTGCTGAAGCGAAGGAATTAGGCGTGCTGCGCGATGCAATCGGTGATGGTTATGTTGACGATCGTGGGTACAACAAGCGCAGCATTGAGGGCCTGCTCCGAGTTTATTTGCTACGCAATGAATCAATTTACTTGTTGAGCCGGGTCAAGTCGATTGAATTTCCACTGGACGACCACGCTACTGTGAGTGTGATCGTCGCAATGGCGGGTGTGCCGATTGCGTCCGCCGACCAGTTATTGACTATCGACGTCGATATGCACCGTTTCGATCTGACGCTGCAGCGACGCGACGACGACTGGCAAGTTGTTGTCGCACAGTGGCGTCGTGCAAGTGCGGAAGAGTTCTTGTAGTACTTGCTCTCAAATTGTCGCGGATTGCCGACTTAGTAGCTCGGCATTGATGAGCTCAGTCAAACGTTCCAAGTTGCGTTCTACTTGCACGCCGAGATGCATTCGCAGCACGCGCCGATGCCGTGTTTGCAAAACTTTGAAATCCCCACAAGCTTGTGCCTGATTCAACTGCCCAAATGTGTAGTGTTGGCCAGGGATGTCGATGTCATCATCGGTGTCGGCACTGAGTAGCAGGAACACTCCGTTGTTGGCGCCGCCTTTATGGAGCTGGCCGGTGGAGTGCAGGTAGCGCGGCCCAATACCGGTGCTCACGACACAGCCAAGATGTTTCGCCAAATCACGCGCATGGGCCCGTAGGAAATGTTCTAGCGAAGCCGTGACCGGTAGAAACGCCAACAGCGCAAAATAGTCGCCGGTTTGGACCGAGTTCAATAATTCGCGCAGATACGAAGCAGCATCGCCGCAGCGAGCGAATAGCGGGTGGTTGGCGTTGGGCGTCAATGCGGTGCCCGAATTGTCGTCCGCTGGGCGCTCGATTACCTGCATGCCATCCAGAACGCTGCGCGTCATGGTCTTACTGACCGCAACATCTGGTTCGTCAAAGGGATTCAATTGTAAAACGGCAGCGGCGATGGCGGTTGCGAACTCCCACGTAAAATACTCCCGGCCGAGATCGTACCGGTTAAACACCGAACGGCGCATAACTGGACAGCCAGCGTCCACCAACTGTTGGTACAGTGCTTGCATCGCGGGTTCCATGGAGCCGGAGTCGAGCTGGACGTAAAACCGATCGTCTAGATTGCCTGTAGCCCCGATGGTGGGCTCGGCACAAACCGGTACGCTACCCATGCCTTGCTTACCGAGGCTTTCCGCAATCAACTGTTCGATCCAGACGGATAACGGGCGCAGCGTCTCCGACATCACCAGCATTAACTTATCGCGCCCCATTTTGATCGCTGTGCCCAGCGCGTAACCGAGTTCCGCCGCCGCCGAATTCGGGTCCGCACAACGCTGCATTTCGTGCTCCGCGCTGTCCAACAATCGGCTCAGGTCAATATTTAGTAGCGCCGCTGGAACCAGGCCGAAATAACTCAACGCCGAGAATCGGCCGCCGATGTCCACCGGATTCAGAAAGACTTTCTGGAAGTCGTGTTCGGCTGCGAGTTGTTCAAGTGCCGAGCCCGCGTCTGTGATCGCGACGAAGTGTCGATTGGCTTCAGTGCCAAGCGCGGCTACTGCCTGTGCGTGAAAATACTCGAAGAACGCGAGCGTCTCGGCGGTGCTCCCTGACTTGCTAGAAACGATATACATCGTTTGATCCGGCGGCGACTGCTGCCAGGCACGTCGTACCGCGGGTGCCGCAGTGTTGTCGAGTACATCGAGTCGCAACGCCGCATCGGGCCACAGATTAGCGAACACTTCCGGAGCGAGACTCGAGCCGCCCATGCCCAATACCACGACTCGTCGCAGGCCCTGCGCCCGAGACACCGATGCCCAATCTCTCAAATCGTCGAGTCGCGGCCGGAATGTGACGGGCGCTTCGATCCATCCGAGGCGATTCAATATGTCTTCTATCACGTCGGTAGTAGCACTCCACACAGTCGGATCTTTGTCGCACAACCGCTTTACAGTCCGTCTCTTCAAGTGATTGGCGCGCGTCGACTCGAATGGTTGTTGTAGTACGCCCAAACGGTTTGTTAGGTGCATGATGAATAATTTCAGTCCCGAGATACGGTCGATAAATTTGAGGAAACCATAATTTAAGCTATTGCCGTGTGACTTCCGATGCTCATCTATCCACAAGCGTATCAATTGTGTAAAGGGCGCTTGGGTTTCTTGGTCGCCTTACCGACAAGCAAAAATGACGCTTTTCAGGAACGACTAAAATATCCGGGCTAGCGATAGATGTTTGCTAGGCGCTGTGCGAATTGTTCCTGCAACACGACATTATCGGACCAGTTCCGCAAAAAACGGCGCGTATCTCGATGAAATCGATGGCGGTGCACATAAGTTGAGCGGTGTTGTCGCATCGCATCCAAGTCGATCAATACCGGTCCACCCGGCGCCATAATGAAATTGGTGGCTTTCATATCGCCGTGAGAAATCCGGTGACGGTAGAGTTCTTTAAATACGCCAACGACTCGATCGATGTGAGTCTCCGTGGTGTTATTGGTGATGGCAAAAAACTCAGTCCCCAAGGCGCCTTCTACATACTCACTTACAAAAAAAGCCTGCCGGCGCACAATGCTGCGCCGAACCTCCAGAGCGATAACCGGTTCGGGTGTAGCGATATTATACTGTCGCAGCAGCAGGGCGTTATGCCACGATTTTTCTGCGCGCGAGGGCCGCAGAGCTTGCTTATATCCGTGTGCAACGCCGCGAATGTTATAGCGTTTTACCACCACTCTCCACTCTGCAAGCGCACACACTCCGACCGTTGAAGATTTGTCCTGCTTAAGAATTCGGCCGCACTCTTGTTCCAAATACCGATCAGGGTCGGCTATAAAGCGGTGTAAGGCCGGATTGTCGTAACGTGTTTGATACGATCCGTGTCGTCGCAAGTTGTGAATCGTCGTGATATCGTCGCCACCGCTGTGGATCGGTGTCTTCACGCCGTCGCGGAGCGGGTCCCTTGAACAGCACGTCTCTGAGCACGGCGTTTCTCCGTCGCGTACAGGCCTATCGCCTTGGCATCGACGCGTCGCCAAAATCGCTGCTCCGATTTGAGAATTTGGCGAATCGGTTTGGCCCGATACGCTTTCATAAACCGGAATAAATCGCGGCGTGTAAGGTTGATATCCATGCTGGAAAAATACAATCCCGCAATATCTTTAACCACCCAGCGCGAAGGAGTGCGGCCGCGCAACTGCATACGGTGCATATCAATCAGGTGCAAGCGGCTATGGTCCCTATTGGGAGTCGCCGCTTGCGGTAAGGTCAACAGAAAGTGGCACAAATAGAAATCACGATGATTGGCGCCACTGCTATGCATCATGCGTGATATTTCCGCGACGCGATGTATGAGCCAGCGTTTGAATTCGATTTGATCGGCGCCATGCGGTGGAATTCGCTTCCAAGTTCCGCAAAAATCCTCGAGGCTGATGGTGCCGGCCAACTCGTCCGTTAATATGAACGATCGTCGGGTAGCCGGATTGCCGCCGGTCGTGCCGTAGCCGGCGATGCGCAAGGTGTCGATCCCGAGGCGCTGCAGGCAATGGATACCATGCCATTCGTTCAATGCACCGAGCACGGGTAGTCGGAAGTACGCCAGGTTCTTCATGATTTCCTGCCAGCCGACCCCAGTATGTACTTTTAAGAAATAACTCCGTCCGCCGCGTTGGAATTGTGAGGTTCTACGGCCCGGTGCTTCGCGATAGACCTCGCCACGAATCGCCATGATGTCTTCGAAGCCGCCGGCTTCGCCTAGGGATTCGCGGAGGTCGTCCCGTAGGTATATGCGAATGCCGTCTTCGTGCTCCACAACCTCTTGCTCATTGGCGCTACGTAGATTGTTCTCGGTCCATTTTTCGACAACATCGACCGCGGTCTCCGGCATCATGTATAACTGTGCGTTCGACCCGTACGCGATACCGTTCTTAGACCACAACGGACGTTGATCCGAGGTCAACATATGGTCTAATTGTGCATTCAACGCGTCCTGGCCGAACGGTGAGCGCAGCACAATACCGGCTTGCGCGCTAACGATATGGGGCGCGTAACCGCACACATCGGTGGTCAGTACCGGAAGACCGGCGGCAATCGCTTCTAACAGTACAGTACCTGTATTTTCACCATAGGCGGGATGAATCAGCAGATCACCGCCGCGAAGAATTTCAGGAATGTCGGAGCGTCCGCCTAAGAACTGAACCTTATCGGTGATGCCCAATTGTTTCGCCAGGCGCTGAAACGGTCGCGCATTGTCCTGGCCGATGACCGCGAGTTTGGATTTCGCCAGTAACGAGTCCGGTAGCGACGCGAGTGCAATAATGGCCCGGTCCAGGCCCTTCGTCTTAAAGCCGGAACCGATAAATAACAATAAATTTTCGTGGCCGCCGATGCTAAGCTGGGTTCGAACCGTGGCGCGCATTCCGGGATCGGCGCCATTGAGTTTGCGTCGGCGGTCGAGCGTTGGAGGCAGCAGATGAAAGCGACGATCGGGGGTGCCATAGAACTGCTGGTAGACACTCTTCTCACACTCCGACAGCGATAAGATGCCAGTATTACTGCGCGCGCTGAACACGGCGTGTTCAAAGGTATGAAAATGGTGATAGCGCGGCGTCAAGCGATAAAGCGGACTATAGCGGGGTACGGCCCGACCCACATAACAGTAATCCGCACCGTAGTAGATATCCAATCCCGGCATCTTATTAAAACCGATCACCGCATCAAAATTGCCACTGCGCAGCCGGGGTTTTAACTTGCGATAAAACGCAGCGTTTTGGGTGTGATTCATCCAGCGGTAGCCGGGTAGCAGCTTAACCTCGATGCCAGGCGGAAAATCACCCTGCCATTCCGCCGCAAATACCGAAAGCTCATGGCCCCGATTCTGACACTCTTGCAGAATTCGCATGAAGTCGCGCGACAGGCCGCTGTAGGGAAAGTATTTATATAAGCAAAACGCCAGTTTCATTGATGTCGGGCCACATTCCCGGTGAAGCGATTCGTTAGTTCTCGCTCCCATTCATAGGCGGTACGACATATTAACTCAATATCGTTGTGCCGCGGGTGCCAATCCAACCATTCGCGTAGCAGACTATTGTCTGCCACCACCGCGGCGGGGTCCCCGGGGCGCCGATTTCCGATCGATACTGGGAACTCGACGCCACTGACTCGTCGTACCGTATCGACGATCTCGCGCACGGTGTAACCGTAGCCGTAGCCACAGTTTAATGATCGCGATTCGCCGCCATCGTTAAGGTACGAGAGCGCCGCGACATGAGCGGCTGCGAGGTCATCGACATGAATATAATCACGCACGCAGGTGCCATCGCGGGTCTCGTAATCCCCGCCAAAAATGGTAACACCGGGCCGATGTCCACAGGCCGCCTCACACGCGACTTTGATCAAATGTGTAGCATCCGCGGTGGCTTGGCCGAGCGAGCCGTCTAACCGCGCACCCGCAACGTTAAAGTAACGCAGCGCGAGATAACGAAACTGGCTCATCGCAGTCGCGGTGTCTCGCAACATCCATTCCGTAATGAGCTTAGTGGTGCCGTATGGGTTCATGGGAGTAGTCGGCGATGCTTCAGTCACGGCCACCGCCGCGGGGAGTCCATACACTGCTGCACTCGAGGAAAACAGGAATCGGTCGATCCCGTTTGCGGCACACGCAGCGATCAGTCGTTGCGATACGACGGTGTTGTTATGGTAATACTTTATTGGGTCGGTAACGGATTCCGGTACGATCGTATGTGCGGCGAAGTGAATTACCTTAGTAATTTTGTGACGTTGAAAAATCTTTTTTAACAGTGCCGCGTCACCCGCATTGCCTTCGTAGAACTCCGCGCTAGGGGCGACCGCCCAACGGTGGCCGGTGCACAAATTATCGAGTACGACCACGCCATAACCGGCATCGGCCAGTTGCAGCGTCGTGTGTGAACCGATATATCCCGCACCGCCGGTGACTAGGACACATCCGCGATTGGCGGTCATAACAATGGAAGGTTAGGCCGGTAGGAGATTCATTTAGTATATAGTTTATCGGCACTGATCGCAGGATTCAGGGCTGCCTGGAAATCGGCGGCACGGGGCTCGGTCGAAAGCCGTTAGAGCGGTCGATGGCCGCCGTCACTTGGGAAGGCGTGAGCTCGCGTAGGCACCGAAAATGGCCGAGCGGACACTCGCGCTTGAAGCATGGGCTGCATTCGAGGCCGAGGTGCAAAGCTGTTGCATTGTCTCCCAATGGCGGCGTGAAAAGCGGACTCGATGAGCCGTATAACGCCACGACGTGGCGTCCCAACGCTGTCGCGACATGCATCAATCCCGAATCATTACTCACCACGGTATCGGCCGACGAGAGCAAATCGATCGCATCTGCGAGCGATGTTTTGCCTGCGAGATCGATGCAGGCTTCAGGTGCTTGCCGGGTAATGGCGGAGGTGAGCGGCTGGTCGTGATTCGATCCCAGTAACCAAACGGTCCAGCCTTGCGCCGCGTAGTGTTGTGCGAGCGCCGCAAAGTGTTCGGTCGGCCAGCGTTTCGCCGGACCAAATTCCGCGCCCGGACACAATGCGAGCAATCGCCCGGTGGGTGTGGCCAGTTGCAACCGATGCCGGGTTTGCGCCATTTGCGCCGGTTCGACGGTCAGCCGTGGGGGTACAAAGTCGGGTACCGTGTGTTGTTGTTCGAGCGGTAATCCCAACGCAACAAACCGTTGAACCGTCAACGTTAGGCGCTCCCGATCGAGCCGCCTTATGTCATTGAGCAGGCCGTAGCGCATCTCGCCGCGGTATCCAGTGCGTTGCGGGATTCGTGCCCAATATGGGATCAACGCGGACTTGTAAGAATTTGGAAGCACGATGGCCCGTTGGAATCGTCGGCTAATCAACTCGCGCCCGAGCCGGCGCCGTTCGCGGACACGCAATTCACCGTGGGCGAATGGCAGTGAGATCGCCGCCGCGACCTCGGGCATGAGCGCCGTCAATGGCCGCGTCCACTCCGGCGCTAGTACGGTGATCCGACACGATCCCTGGTCGTGTAGCGCCTTGAACAAACTCTGCGCCATAACCATATCGCCGACCCAACTTGGGCCCACCACCAATATATTGTTGGCGTATTCGCTCATAGCGAAGCGCGCGCCGTTAATCGAAGTCGGCGGTTATTGTTTGGCGTCGTCACGCAAGACGTATAGCGTTCCACAATACGGACATAATTCCTGTCCGGTATCTTCGATCGGCAGATACACTCGTGGATGGGAGCTCCAAAGGTCGGCATCCGGCATCGGGCAGTGCAGTGGCAAGTCGTTGTGGCTGACTGTAATGCGTCGCTCCGTCGGGGGTTTCTGTGACGACGGTTTGGTATTGGTCATAGTTGCAAAATCCCGGCTCATGGAGTGCTGTCGGTGGTCGTTTAGGCGACGGGCGTTAACCAATCGCCATGAAAATTGCGGCGGCCATGTACTTGGTCGAAGTACAAAGTTTGTAACTGCTCGGTGATCGGCCCACGCCTTCCAGCGCCGATAGTGCGATTATCGAGCTCACGAATAGGCGTGACCTCCGCCGCCGTGCCTGTGAAAAAAGCCTCATCCGCCAAATATACTTCGTCGCGTGTGATTCGTTTTTCCACCAATTCGAGGCCTGCTTCGGCGATGAGTTGCATGATGGTATCGCGGGTGATGCCTTCCAGCGCCGAGGTCAGGTCCGGGGTCATTACCTTGCCATTGCGCACGATAAAAAGGTTTTCTCCACTGCCCTCCATAACGTAGCCACTGGCATCGAGCAACAGCGCTTCGTCGTAACCGCAGGCCAGCGCTTCTTGTAGTGCGAGGATGGAGTTGATGTAGTGACCGCAGGCCTTCGCGCGGCACATCGAAATGTTGACGTGCAGCCGTGTGTAAGATGACGTCCGAACCCGAATGCCTTTGGCCAACCCATCTTCGCCTAAATATGCACCCCACTCCCACGCGGCAATACCTACATGGGTTTTTAGCGAGTCAGCCCGCAAGCCCATGCCTTCGGATCCGTAAAACACGATGGGCCTGAGATAGGCGGTCTCCAGCTTGTTTTCGCGAACCACCAGGCGTTGCGCTTCGTTAATCGTATCTTGATCGAACGGCATCGCCATACCAAGGATATGCGCCGAGCCGAACAACCGGCTGGTATGGTCCTGCAACCGAAAGATAGCGGTCCCGCGGGGCGATTTATACGCGCGGACCCCCTCGAACACGGCGAGCCCGTAGTGCAGGCTGTGGGTCAGCAGATGAATATTCGCGTCGCGCCAGGGCACGAGCTCGCCATCTAACCAAATGACGCCGTCACGATCGGCGAAGGACATACGAACTCTCCTTAAGCAAATGAGGCAGCCGGATCAGCCCCGCAAGTCAGACTCAACCCTAAAAACCTCTGATCAATTAATGGCCGACTGTACCGAGTCGCGAATTGGCTTCCGAGACCTTGATCATAGCCGGGCTACTGCCTGCAACTCGCGCCGGGAACTCGGGCGAATCCGAGGCCAGATTCACCCACCCACAATGTATCGGAGGTTCCAGAAGTTTAGCGGTCATGTCAACTGCTGTTCGCCGCTGCAGATTAACCGAATACTTGTTGCCACGCCTGTTTGACCGCACCCCGAACGTCGCTCAGTTCGGGGCGGGGAACCCGCAACGCCGCGTCCATGAGCTTTAGTTGATTACCGCGCCGTAACAGCGCGCGATAGGCCGCCGCGAGCGATGCGGCGGTGCCGTGGTCCACGACCGCGAGGTCGGCGGCCAGTGCGAGCAGGCCGATGTTGTCGCGCGGCCCTGTCAATTCCGGGTGTGAGTGGGCGTACTGCAAGACAAAAAACTGTACGAGAAACTCGATATCGACGATCCCGCCACGATCGAACTTGAGGTCGAACGCGTCTGGGTTGGTGCGTGGTTCGGCATGAGCATCGGCGTCCAGCATTTTTTGGCGCATTCCGACAATCGCCTCTTTCAGCGTGGCGGGGTCGCGTTCGCGGCGTAGAATCCGCTCGCGGATTTGTTCAAAATTCTCGCGCAGGGCGCGATGCCCGACCACCATCCGCGAGCGAACCAAGGCTTGATGCTCCCAGGTCCACGCATGGGTTCGCTGATAGGAAGCAAAAGCGCCTACCGACGAAACCAGCGTTCCGGAGCGGCCGCTCGGTCGCAATCGCATATCGATTTCATACAGTAACCCCGCTGCGGTGCGGGTCGTCAG
>CAXMMZ010000258.1:0-2437 GCA_964194565.1 Arenicellales bacterium | reverse complement strand
GATTGGCCGATATCCGGTGCAGCGGCACAAATTGCCGGCCAATGCGTCATCCACATCGCTACGGCTCGGATTCGAATTGGTTTTGTACAACGCGAATAGCGACATCACGAAACCCGGAGTGCAAAACCCACACTGCGACCCGTGGCATTCGACCATTGCGCGCTGCACCGGGTGCAGCCGTCCGTCCGCGGCCGCAAGACTCTCCACGGTAATCAATGCCTTGCCGTCCAGCACCGGCACGAATTGAATACAGGAATTGACCGCACGATAACGCAATGATCGGCCGCTTTCATTCAACTCAGCCAGGACTACGGTACACGCACCACAATCACCCTCCGCACAGCCTTCTTTGGTGCCGGTGCGACGTATATCCTCACGTAAAAACTGCAGCACGGTGCGCGTCGGGCCGACATCGCTAAGGACAATTTCCTCGCCATCCAATACAAACCGGACTGCACTAATGGTGGATTGTAATTGCATTGCCGATGCGCCCAGAATGTTTCAGAAGTTCTTTAACTCTTCGGTCCACCGTGGCCTGTAATTCGGATTAGCTACCACGATAGGTAGAGTAACTCCACGGTGAGACCAATAACGGGACATGATAGTTTTGGTCAGCGCTGATCGTAAATCGAATCGTGATGATATCGAGAAACGGCGGCTCCGGGAGTTCGATACTTGATTTCGAAAAATACTCCCCGACAGCAAACACCAGCTCCCAGGTTCCGGCGCTAAACGCATCGCCGTCCAGTAACGGCTCATCGGTACGCCCATCGTTATTACATACCAGTGTCTTGATATGACGCCGGCCGGAATCCAGAAAATACAACTCAACGGCAATTCCGGACCCGGGCTTGCCTTGTGCGGTATCGAGGACATGTGTGGTCAGTCGACCCATAGGTAGACCCTCATTAATACGAGATTTTTGATACGACAATTCTCACTATTCCAACCAAGCACGGATTTAGACTCAATCATTGCCATTGTACCGGCAAAAATGGGGGCGGTTACCGGATTTTTTACCCGATTCCCCTAGCGCGATGGTCCATACTCGGCGCCGTATCGATTACCATAGCACTATGGGCGACCGCATTTACCTGTTCGACACAACGCTGCGCGACGGCGCGCAGACCTACGGCGTGGATTTCACGGTTGCCGACAAATTGGCGATCGCCGAAGCGCTCGATCAGCTCGGCGTCGACTATATCGAGGGCGGTTGGCCCGGCGCCAACCCGACGGATACCGAGTTCTTTGCCCAACCCCCGGAGCTCAGTAACGCCACGTTGGTGGCGTTCGGAATGACGCGGCGCCCCGGTCGATCGGCCCACAACGACCCCGTACTCGCAGCATTGCTGAATGCGGCTGTGCCCGCCACCTGCCTGGTCGGCAAAGCTTGGGATTTTCACGTCGATGCGGCGCTGGAGATTCCGCGCCAAGAAAATCTCGATATGATTCGCGACTCGATCGTGCTGTGTAATGAGCGCAAACGCGAATCCATGTTCGACGCCGAGCACTTCTTCGATGGTTACAGGGCGAATCCGGAATATGCGCTCAATTGTCTGCGCGCGGCGCACGACGCGGGGGCTCGTTGGCTGGTGTTATGCGACACCAATGGCGGCACACTACCCCATGAGGTCGAGCGCATCGTCACCGAGGTCTGCGCCGTCATACCCGGCGATCGAATCGGCATCCATGCCCACAACGATACCGGCAATGCCATCGCCAACAGCTTGGCAGCGGTGCGCGCCGGAGCGCGGCAAGTACAGGGCACTGTGAACGGTTTAGGTGAACGCTGCGGAAACGCCGACCTTATCGCGCTCATACCGACTCTGATCCTGAAGATGGAATACGTCACCCAACTGGACGACCGCGCCCTCAAGCATCTGAGTTGGATATCGCATTTTGTGGACGAGCGGTTGAACCGCCCGTCGAATCCGCATGCGCCGTATGTCGGTACAGCGGCATTCGCCCATAAGGGCGGGCTACACGTCTCGGCGGTGCAAAAATCGCCACGAACCTACGAGCATATCGACCCCGAACTGGTTGGCAATCGGCGTCATATCGTGGTCTCGGACCAAGCCGGGCGCGCCAACGTCATCACCCGCCTGGATGACCTCGGCATTGCTTACTCGGACGACAAACTCACACATCTGCTCGAGGCCGTAAAGCAAAAAGAATTTGAGGGTTATGCGTATGAAGGCGCAGCGGCCAGTTTCGAGCTATTGGCGCGCGAGATTTTGCATGGCGTGCCGACATTTTTCGAATTACGGCGATTTCGAGTCATGGACGAACACCGCCATAATGCACAGGGCCAACTCGTGACCGAATCGGAAGCAACCGTAACGGTGCGTGTCGCAAATCAAGAAGTTATGCGCGTCGCGATGGGTAACGGCCCGGTCAATGCGCTGGACAAAGCGCTGCGCGCGGCGTTGATCAGCTG
>CAXMMZ010000257.1:0-10685 GCA_964194565.1 Arenicellales bacterium | reverse complement strand
GCGCCGTCGATCTTATCCGCCGATTTTGCGCAACTCGGCCGCGAAGTCGACGATGTGTTGGCGGCCGGTGCCGATCTTGTGCATTTCGATGTGATGGACAATCACTATGTGCCGAATCTCACGATTGGGCCGCTGGTCTGTTCGGCGTTGCGCAATCATGGTGTGCAGGCACCGATCGACGTGCACCTCATGATCGAACCGGTGGATCGTATTATCCCGGATTTCGCGTCTGCCGGTGCGAGCTTTATCAGTGTGCATCCCGACGCATCCACCCATCTCGACCGGACTCTAGACTTGATTCGCGAGTGCGGCTGCCGCCCAGGGCTTGCATTTAATCCCGCCACACCGCTCGAAAGTTTGCGCTATGCGTTGGACAAGGTCGACTTGGTGTTGTTGATGTCTGTCAACCCCGGATTTGGCGGCCAAAAATTCATTCCCTACGTGTTGGATAAAGTGCGGGACGCGAGGGTCATGATCGATGCTACGAATCGTGACATTCGGCTTGAAGTTGACGGGGGCGTAAAAATCGACAACATCGCCGCGATCGCCGCTGCCGGTGCCGACACCTTTGTCGCGGGCTCGGCGATATTTGGAACCGACAACTACGCGGACACGATTAGCCGCATGCGCACAGAGCTTGATTAAGTCAGCGGGTGGAGTCGCACGGCTGGGGTCCGATATGGATGTGCGTCTTGCCGCCGATGCGGTGTTTATCGATTTGGACGGAACGCTGATCGACACGGCCCCCGATCTCGGCGGCGCATTAAATCGTACTCTCGATGAACTCGGGCACGCGCCGGTGAGCGATGATTTAGTGCGAATGTGGATCGGGCACGGCGCCGCCGTACTGGTTCAACATGCCATGCAAGAGGCGACCGGAATAGCGCCGGACTCGCACCAGCACGGAACGGCCTTGGCGCGGTTTCTGGAATTGTACGCGGCTAATCTATGCGGCCGCAGTAAAATCTATCCGGGCGTTGAGGCGGTGTTAGCGCAATTGTCCGCGGCCGGGTTCCGTCTGGCTTGTGTGACCAACAAACGTCAAGCGATGACTGTGCCGCTGTTGGAGCAAATCGGTTTGATGCCGTATTTCGATCTGGTCATATGTGGCGATAGTCAGGACGGTATGAAACCGGAACCCGGCCCATTGCTTCACGCCTGCGAGCGGCTCGAAATCGGTCCGCAACATTGTGTGTTGGTAGGGGATTCCGAAAACGACATCCTCGCCGCGCAGGCCGCGGGAATGGCTGTCATTTGGGTGACATACGGGTACAATCAGGGGCGCGATTTGGCGGCTATGCAGCCGGACGCGACGATTGACGCGTTCAGCACTGTCGCTGATATTGTCGAACGGGCCGAGTTGGCTTCCTAATGAACTAACATGATTATTAATTTTATTACCGGACATTGGCGAGTGTTGACGCGAACGAGCCCGGCGCGATGGCGCCGTGGCCGATGACCCCTGCGTAACACGATAATCCAATCCGGTGATGAAATATGGCCATAGACAAAGCTGAGTTCGAAGCACTTACCGACCAAGGATACAGCCGCATTCCGCTGATGCGGGTCGTGCTGGCCGACCTCGATACTCCCCTAAGTACGTACTTGAAATTGGCCCGTGGGCCGTACTCCTACCTGTTCGAGTCCGTGCAGGGCGGCGAAAAGTGGGGGCGCTATTCCATTATCGGATTACCCTGTCGCACTGTGTTGCGGGTCGATAACGATACCGTGACGACGATTACCGATGGCGAAACCGTGCGCCGCGAAACGATTCAGGATCCGCTCGATTATGTACGCGCGCTACAACACCAGTTCAAGGTTCCGCAACGCGAGGGACTGCCGCTTTTTACCGGGGGATTGGTGGGGTATTTCGGTTACGACACGATAAGATACATCGAAACGCATCTCGGGCCGAGCCACAAACACGACCCAATCGGTACACCTGATATTTTGCTTATGGTGTCGGAAGAGGTGGTTGTGTTCGACAATTTGAGCGGTCGTCTGCACGTCATCGTACAGGTCGATCCCACGGCGCCGGAGGCTTGGGAGAACGGCAACCGGAGGCTTGATGAACTGGTCGCGCGGTTGCGCGGGCATGTCGATATCGATATGCCGACATCGGCTCGCGGGGCGGCAATTGGCGAAGACGATTTCGTTTCCGGGTTTGCGCGCACTGAGTTCGAAGCCGCGGTGGAGCGATCTCGCGAATACATCCGCAATGGTGATATTTTTCAAGTGGTGCTGTCACAACGGTTGTCGATTCCGTACCTCGGCGACCCGCTCGATGTATACCGCGCATTGCGGACTCTCAACCCGTCGCCGTATATGTACTTTCTCGATCTTGCCGGGTTTTCAATCGTTGGCTCGTCACCGGAAATATTGGTACGCCTCGAGGACGGTAAGGTCACGGTACGTCCTATTGCCGGTACACGTCGCCGCGGCGTGGACGCGGAGGACGATGCGCGTCTCGCGCGCGAATTGATGTCCGACCCGAAGGAATTGGCGGAGCATCTGATGTTGGTGGACCTGGGGCGCAACGATGTAGGCCGGGTTGCCAAAATCGGTACCGTGCGGCTTACCGAAAAAATGGATATCGAGCGCTACTCCCACGTTATGCACATCGTGTCCAATGTCGAAGGAGAAATCGCCGATGGCCTCGATGCAATGGATGTGTTGCGCGCTACATTCCCGGCCGGCACTGTGTCCGGAGCCCCCAAAATCCGCGCCATGGAAATAATCGAGGAATTGGAGCCCGATAAGCGTGGCGTCTATTCCGGGGCGGTAGGGTATATCGGTTGGCAGGGCAATATGGACACCGCGATCGCAATCCGTACCGCGGTGGTGGCGAATGGCGTGTTGCATATTCAGGCCGGGGCCGGAATTGTTGCCGATTCGTTGCCGGCGCTCGAATGGAAGGAAACGATGAATAAAGCCCGGGCGATTTTCCGGGCCGTGGAGATGGCGGTTTCCGGATTACACGGTGGACTGGAGTCGTGACGATGCGGATATTCGTAACGAGGCGCTACTAATATGCGGGCCTATTGCAAGAGATTGGTTGACTGGGTCTGGTTCGACCGCCTCATCGTTGGCTTGATCATTTTCAACGCCATCGTCTTAGGGATGGAAACGCACCCACCGTTCGAGCAACGTTTTGGCGGTTGGATGGAACTTTGCAATCGGCTCATCTTATTGGTGTTTGTGCTTGAAGCGATCATTAAAATTACCGCGGTGGCGCCACGTTTCGGCGAGTATTTCGGTAACGGCTGGAACGTATTCGATTTTGCAGTAGTGATGTTCTCGTTAATGCCAGCCACGGGCGACTTCGCGATGATCGCTCGTTTGGTGCGTTTATTGCGGGTGATGCGCTTAGTCTCGGTGTTGCCGGAGCTGCGGTTAATAGTGGCCACGTTGGTGCGCTCGCTACCGGGGCTCGGACACGTCGTGATTTTGTTGATGCTGATCTTTTATATTTACGCGGTGGCTGGATACCACCTTTTGCACGAGTACGATCCGGTGCATTGGCGGTCATTGGGTATTTCACTATTGACGTTGTTCCGGGTTCTGACCCTGGAGGATTGGACCGACGTGATGTATGCGGCGATGGAGATGAATCCGCTGATGTGGATTTACTTTGTGAGTTTCGTCGTGATTGCGACTTTTGTCGTTATCAATCTGTTTATCGCGGTGGTGATCAATAACCTGGAAGAAGCGAAGAAGGACCGCCAAATTCTGGGGTTAGACGACGCTGAGCGTGCGGTGGTTCATCAATTGCTATCGATGCGCGACGCATTGGACTGGCTCGAACGCCGCATTGAAAGCATGCAAGAGGCGCAATTCCGTGTTGTTGATGATCGATAATTACGATTCGTTTACGTACAATCTGGTGCAATATCTCGGCGAGTTGGGTCAAACTGTCGAAGTATTTCGAAACGACCAGATCAGCCTGGAGCGGATCGGCGTGCTAGCGCCTAGCCACATCGTTATATCGCCGGGGCCGTGTACCCCGAATGAGGCGGGCGTGTCGCTCGATGTCGTAGAAAACTTCGGCAAGGATATTCCGATGCTGGGGGTGTGCCTCGGCCACCAAAGCATTGCCCAGGCCTACGGCGGCCGCATCGTTTACGCCAAGCAGCTCATGCACGGCAAGACCTCTATGATTCATCACGACGGCGGCGGTGTATTTAAGGGGCTGGAAAATCCATTTCAAGCCACCCGTTATCATTCGCTGGTGGCAGAGCGGGTCTCGTTGCCGGGTTGTTTAGAGATCACTGCCTGGACAGACGACGAGGAAATCATGGGGGTGCGGCATAAAGAGCATCGGGTGGAAGGTGTACAATTTCATCCCGAATCGATTTTGACCCAATATGGGCATGACCTGCTGCGAAATTTTGTCGCTTCAAGCGACGAAGCCGATTAACCTGGAAATGCCATTTCGACTTGTGACCTTACCCAAAACGTTTGGAACGACCAATGGATATTCAAACTGCTGTTAAAACCGTTATCGACGGCGTTGATCTCGATGCTGCGGATATGCTTGATGTGATGCGCGCCATCATGACGGGCGAAACCTCGGCGGCGCAGATCGGCGGGTTTTTGGTGGCGCTGCGAATGAAAGGCGAGACTATCGAAGAAATCGCCGCCGCGGCGCGGGTCATGCGGGAACTCGCGACCCGGGTCGAGGTCAGCGATCCGCATCTTGTGGATATCGTCGGCACCGGTGGGGATTCCTGCAACACGTTCAATATCTCCACCGCCAGCGCGTTCGTGGTGGCGGCGGCCGGGGCTAAAGTGGCTAAGCACGGCAATCGATCGGTATCCAGTAAATCGGGCAGCGCCGACGTATTGGAAACCGCCGGTGCGCGCATCGATCTCGATCCGGTGCAGGTCGCACGTTGCATCAATGAAATCGGCGTTGGATTCATGTTCGCACCGCGGCACCACGGGGCTATGAAGCATGCGATCGGACCGCGCCGCGAACTCGGAGTGCGCACGATTTTCAACGTATTGGGTCCACTCACCAATCCCGCCGGTGCGCAAAATCAATTGATGGGGGTCTTCAGCGATGAGTTGGTGGAGCCGCTCGCTCAGGTGTTGGGGGAACTCGGCAGTCACCACGTATTGGTCGTGCACGCTGCGGACGGAATGGATGAAATCAGCATCGGCGCCGACACCCATGTGGCCGAACTTCGAAACGGTGCAGTGCACAGCTATACGGTCGAACCGGAACAATTTGGCCTGACCCGCGCCGCACTCGATTCGATCGTGGTCGGGGATTCCGCCGAGAGTCTGCAACTCATTCGCGATGTCTATGCGAACGCGACGTCGGCGGCGCGCGATATAGTCGCGTTAAATAGCGGCGCCGCGATCTACGCGGCGGATCTGGCCGATTCTTTGAATGATGGGGTGGCCCGCGCACAACAACTATTGGCGAGTGGCGCGGCGGCGCAAAAATTTGAGCAGTTCGTTGCGTTTACGAATAACATTGAGACAGGTTAAGTACTACGTGCGCTGCCGATCGGCACCGCATCGCGACATTCGAGGCACAGTAATAACGTGAGTGCAGGCGCAGACATATTAGACAAGATACTCGCCCATAAGGTTGACGAGGTCGCACAGCGTGCGCGGCAAACGCCGCTTATAACTCTTCGTGAGCGGCTGCGTGATACAGCGCCGCCCCGCGGATTTATCGACGCGATCCGTGCCCGAGTCCAAAGCGGCCAAGCCGGCGTCATCGCCGAAATAAAAAAAGCGTCTCCCAGCAAAGGCTTGATACGCAATGACTTCGACCCGCAGGCGCTCGCCCGTAGTTATGCAACTGGGGGTGCGACGTGCTTGTCGGTATTGACCGACGAGCGATTTTTCCAAGGCGCGGACGAGTTTCTGGAACAGGCGCGTAGTGCGTGTTCGTTACCGGTGCTGCGCAAGGAATTTATCACCGATTCGTATCAGCTCTACGAATCGCGGGTGCTCGGCGCCGATTGTGTATTGTTGATCGTGGCGGCGCTGGACGATGAGTTGCTGCAAGCGTTCTACCGCATTGCGCAGGACATCGGCATGGATGTGTTGGTGGAAATACACGATGCGCCTGAGCTGGATCGCGCATTACGGCTCGAGCCGACGTTGCTCGGTATCAACAACCGTAACTTGCGCACCTTCGACACGCATCTGAGCACTACGTTGGATCTGTTAGCAGAGGTGCCAAAGCATTGCACGGTGGTTACCGAGAGTGGCATTGCGACGCGCGACGACGTGAGGCTCATGCGGGACCACGGTGTCGATTGCTTTTTGGTGGGCGAAACTTTCATGCGGGCGCCGGATCCCGGTCAAAAGCTTGCGGAATTATTTGCCGACAACCGGCTTCCGACGGACCGGACCCATGCGTAAAACCGATCTGGAGTCATCGCGATGCAAGTGATCACCGATTGGTTCCGCCGGCATTTTTCCAATCCGCAGGTGGTATTCCTCGCGTTGTTTTTGATTCTCCTATTCGCGGTGATAATCGTGATGGGCAATATGCTGGCACCGATTATTGCCGGAGTCATCGTCGCCTACTTGTTGGAGGGCATCGTCCGTGTCCTGCAGCGGGCCAAGCTCCCGCGGTTGCTGGCGGTATTGATTGTGTTCTGCGCTTTTTTCATATTCGTCATTCTCATTCTGTTTGGGTTGTTGCCGTTGTTGTCGAAGCAAGCGACGCAGCTATTCCAGCAAATCCCGGCCATTATCAGCGAAAGTCAGAAAGTGCTCATGCAGCTCCCTGAGCGCTATCCCGATGTCATTTCCGCGGCGCAGGTGCAGGAGGCGATCATCGCGATTCGCTTCGAACTCGCGCAACTTGGGCAACGCGTGCTGTCGCTGTCGATGGCGTCTGTGGTGGGCGTAATTACGTTGTTGGTGTATGCGATCTTGTTTCCAATATTGGTGTTTTTCTTTCTTAAGGATAAGCAGCAGATCATCGATTGGTTTACCGGATACCTACCCCGTGAGCACCACCTCGCAGCGCAGGTTTGGACCGACGTAGATCGTCAGATTGGCAATTACATACGCGGGAAGTTCTGGGAAATCCTAGCGGTGGGCTCCGCAAGTTTCGCGACCTTTAGCTTTTTTCGCATGGAATACGCGATGTTGCTCGGTGTGTTGGTGGGATTATCCGTGTTGATTCCGTTTGTCGGCGCCGCGGTGGTGACGATCCCGGTGGTCGTGATCGCGTGGTTTCAATGGGGCTGGGGCAGCGATTTCGCGTGGCTCATCTGCGCGTACCTCGTGATCCAAGCGATTGACGGGAACCTCTTGGTGCCATTGTTATTTTCCGAAGTCGTGAACCTGCACCCGGTCGCGATTATTCTGGCGGTGTTGTTTTTTGGCGGATTATGGGGCGTCTGGGGTGTATTTTTTGCGATTCCACTGGCCACTCTCGTACAGGCTGTGTTAACGGCGTGGCCGAAAGCCGCATTGAGCGCGCCGTCGCAAGAAGCCGCGATGAGGCAACCCTAACCCGACCGCGGAGCCATGGACGAGATTGCGGATAAACGGGCGGTTAAGGGCCGCGGCGCGATATCCAATCAGGCCGGGCGATTCGAACCGTATCGGTATCAACCTACCGATGACGGTTGGGAGTCGGACGAGGTGTCGGCCGCCCCGGCGACGACCGTTTTTATCGACCACTCGCGCGGCATCATCGCCCGTAACGAGTCACCCGATGTGCCGTTCGAGCAGTCCATCAATCCCTACCGGGGTTGCGAGCACGGATGCATTTATTGTTACGCACGACCGACCCACGCCTACCTTGGTCTATCCCCCGGCATCGATTTCGAAACCAAAATCGCGATTAAACCCAATGCCGCGGCGCTGTTGACAGAAGCCATCAACCGGCCTAATTACCGCTGCAAGCTGATCGCAATGGGCACCAACACCGATCCGTATCAGCCGCTCGAACGGCAACACCGCATTACACGCGGACTACTCGAGGTGTTGGCGGCACATCGCCATCCGGTCGCATTCACGACCAAATCGAGCCTCATCGAGCGAGATATCGATCTGCTGGCACCAATGGCGAAGCGCGGTCTGGCCCAGGTGTTCGTATCGATCACCACATTGGATCCGGATTTATCACGGCGTATGGAGCCGCGTACGGCGGCACCACGTCGGCGCATACGCACGATTCGGCGCTTGATCGATGCCGGTATCCCCACCGGGGTGTTGGTGGCGCCGATTATTCCGGTGCTAACGGACCCCGAGTTAGAATCCATCGTCGAAGCTTGCGCGGCGGCAGGCGCTGTCAAAGCCGGATACGTGCTATTGCGGCTACCGCATGAGGTAAAGTCGTTGTTCAAAGAATGGTTGCAGGAGCACGTGCCGCTAAAAGCGAAGCGGGTAATGGCCCGGGTCCGCGACACTCGTGGTGGGCGTGAAAACGACGCGGAATTCGGCCGTCGTATGCGGGGAGCGGGCGAATACGCGGATTTGATTGCGCAGCGGTTTCGAATCGCCAGCAAGCGGTTCGGTCTCGACCGGCCGATGCCGGAGCTCGATACGGCACAATTCACAAAACAGTGCGCCGACCGCGCACAGATGTCGTTCTGGTAGTAGTGATCCTCGCCGCTGTGAACTGTCCGAGCTGTTCTTGAGTTGTGCACGTCAGCGCCGGACGGCTCGGCGTACGGAAATTGTCAAGTGCGGGATTTGCCGTTAGCATATTCGGTACAAGCACTCTGCCAATGTGATATTGGCGGACGCAGCGAACCGAGAAGCGGCCGGCCGCTAGGCGCGCGACCGCGGGACTAGCCGTGGCTAATTCGAGGCAGCGCAACGACATGGAGGGCCGCTTATCGGCTCGCCCGAAGGGAGCCCACTTAATCGGCCAATGCGGCGTTGCCACCCTTGGCAAGAACTTGGGCCATTGCCGGCGGGCGGCGCCTTACCTTGACCGAAAGGGTGGGCTCTGCATCCGTCAATATCGCCTTGATAGAGTACATACTGAACGGGAGTAGATTTATGACACGCAATTCCGAGCCGATGCCGCTCAATTCGCCCGAAATGTCGGGTCAAGTAATGGACACGCACGACGATGCTATGCCGGAGCGCACCGCGCCATCGAGGTCGTGGTCGTGGGAGCGCGCCGGGTTGCGACGATTATTAGCGATCCTTGGCAATCCACCGATCCGGTTTCGGTTATGGGACGGTCATACTGAGGAATCGCATGGCGTAGTGCCGATCGCGACCGTCGAATTCACGTCCCGCGCGTCGTTATTGCGGTTGCTGCTGCAGCAAACAATTGCATTCGGCGACGAATACGCCCGCGGCCGAATACGCGTTGACGGTGATTTGGTCGGGGCGCTGACCGCCATCGTGGCGGCAACCCACATAAAGGCCAAATCGACAGGCTACAAATGGCTAACCGCAATAGTGCGGCGGCCGCCGCGGTTCAATTCGGTGCCAAGCTCGCGTCGTCATATTCATCATCACTATGATATCGGTAATGACTTCTACCGGTTGTGGCTGGATCGGGAAATGCAGTACACATGCGCGTATTTTCCGAAGTTTGACCTCAGCATCGAGCAAGCGCAACAGGAAAAGATGCACCATGTTTGCCGCAAACTCCAGCTAAAGCCGGGTGATCGTGTTGTCGAGGCGGGTTGCGGTTGGGGCTCGCTGGCGCGATTCATGGCCAGTCATTATGGAGCCAATGTCACCGCGTATAACATTTCCAAAGAGCAGATAAAATTCGCTACCGAATGTGCGGCGCGCGAGGGATTAAGCGATCAGGTGACTTATGTTGAGGACGACTACCGCAATATCGACGGTGAGTTTGATGTGTTCGTTTCGGTCGGGATGTTGGAGCACGTCGGTGTGCGGAACTATCAAAACCTCGGGGAAGTTATCGTTAAGTGTTTGCGACCCGGGGGCCGCGGCTTGATACATGCTATAGGGCGTAACAAACGCCGAACGTTGAACGCGTGGATTGAGCGCCGCATTTTTCCGGGCGCTTATCCGCCGACGCTGCGGCAGATGATGAATATTTTCGAACCCGTAGATCTTGCCGTTTTGGACGTCGAAAACTTGCGTATGCACTACGCTAAAACCACAGAATATTGGCTGCAGCGGTTCGACCGTGCTGAATCCGACGTGGCCGAGATGTTCGACGAGCAATTCGTAAGGGCTTGGCGTCTGTATTTGTCGGGATCGATCGCGGCATTCCGCGGCGGGTCGCTGCAATTGTTTCAGGTCGTGTTCGCGCACGGCGCGGATAACAATGTGCCGTGGACCCGCCAACATATCTATTCGTAGCGTCCGCTTTATCGGCGACCAGCGCACCGGTCCCGTTTAGCCCGGATATTTCATGAAGGGTTCGGACTTCAGGGGAAATCGGGCCTAGAGCGGTTAGAGGCGAAGCCGAAAGCCGCCGATAGGTTAATACCGAATACGTTAAACTGTTCGCAGGCCGAGGCCCCCGGTATGCGGGGTAACCGGTTCAAATCTTGACAATATTCCTGTTCAACGGTCGGCCTTCGTGAAACATGCGGGTTAGAATTAGTCGAATGCGTGACGACAGACAAGTGCGGGATGCCGCGATCGAGGATCTACCGAAATTGGCGTCGGTGCTTCGCCGTTTCGCCGATGATCGAGATTGGACTCAATTTCATTCCCCAAAAAACCTGGTTATGGCATTAAGCGTTGAAGTCGCAGAG
>CAXMMZ010000256.1:0-21221 GCA_964194565.1 Arenicellales bacterium | reverse complement strand
CGGTCGCGAGCCATTGTGCGATGGCGCGCAACGCGCTGAAGTCCACATGCTGCAGCGCCGTCGAACCCAATACGATCGACGCCCGGGCACCGTGCTCCGCCAGTTGTTTGGCAATTCCGCTGCTACCCGAATCGTCGAACTCTGCCTCTCTATTCGACACCCAAGCTGCGATTTCGCCGGGCAAGTCGATGCCGCGCTGCGCGGCCAACGCCTCGGCCACCGCCGCCAATGCACCGGGCATCGCATTGGGCGCCACGATGTGGCGGAACGCAAGGTCAAAATGAAAATCGTAGTCCTGGCAATTCACGGCCATAACTGTGGCGCCATTACGAAACGCGTTGCGCACCCGCAGTCCCAATAACGGTTGGTCCTTACGAATGTTCGAACCGACCAATAGCAATGCCGCCTTGTTGTCCAGTGCCGAGATCGGTTGACCGAGTCCGGGACACAACGGCGCCACGTCGTCGTCGCGAAAATCGCGTTGCCGTAAGCGGTGATCGATATTGCCGCTGCCGAGACCGCGCACCAGCTTCTGCATCAAATAGAACTCTTCCAGTGTCGCGGTCGGCGATATCAGCGCACCGAACTCTGCAGCCCCTCGCTCCGCGATCACCGCACTTAATCCTTGCTCCGCGGCATCGAGTGCAGTTTGCCAATCGACTTCGTGCCATTCGCCGTCGCGGCGCAGCATCGGCGCCGTTAAACGATCGGCGTCATTGACCGCGGTATAACTGTAGCGGTCGCGATCCGCTAACCAACATTCGTTAACTTCTGCATTATCGCGCGGCAATACACGCCGCACTTCATTGCGCAGGCTTTGCACATTGAGATTGGCGCCGACACAGTCGTGCGGACTGATCGCATCCGCATTGACCAATTCCCAAGCGCGCGCCGAATAGCGATAGGGCTTCGACGTCAACGCGCCGACCGGGCACAAATCGATCATATTCCCTGATAATTCCGAATCGACGGTACGGCCGACGAAGGTACCGATATGCAAATGCTCGCTACGGCCACTCGCACCCAGTTCCATGATGCCCGCAACTTCCTGGCCGAAGCGCACGCAACGCGTGCAATGAATACAACGCGTCATTTCGGTCGAGATCAGCGGTCCGATATCTTGATCGTCCACCACGCGTTTGTTTTCAGCAAACCGCGACACGTCTTTGCCGTAGCCCATGGCCTGATCCTGCAACGGGCACTCCCCACCCTGGTCGCAAATCGGGCAATCGAGCGGGTGGTTGATCAACAGGAATTCCATCGTGCCTTTTTGCGCTTCGACGGCCGTCGGCGAAGCGGTAGAAATTTTCATCCCGTTCGCCACCGGCGTTGCGCATGCAGGCAACGGCTTCGGCGCTCTTTCGACTTCCACCAAACACATTCGACAGTTCGCCGCTATCGTCAGTTTTTCGTGATAGCAAAACCGGGGGATATAGATCCCCGCATCGTCCGCAGCCTTGATAATCATCGTACCGGCGGCGACTTCGAGCGTACGCCCATCGATTTCAATGGTCGGCATTAGCGAGGATCCGTAGCGTCTGAATAAAGCTAGATAACTAGGCCGCCCGCTCACGCGATCCGGATTTCGACTCCGATCCCGGGATCATCGCGGCGAACTCGTGGCGAAAATGTTTCATAAAACTCTGCACCGGCCACGCCGCCGCGTCGCCCAATGCACAAATCGTACGTCCTTCGATCTTGTTGGCCATATCCACCAACAAGTCCAAATCTTCGGCGCGGCCACGGCCGGTACGGATGCGATGAATAACGCGATACAACCAACCGGTTCCTTCCCGGCAAGGCGTGCATTGGCCGCATGATTCTTCCCAGTAAAAATACGATATTCGCTCGAGCATGCGCACCATACACGTGCTCTCGTCCATAATGATGACCGAACCGGCGCCGAGCATCGAACCGGCTGCCATGAGCGAATCGTAATCCATCTTGCAATCCATTATGTGCTCGGCGGGCAGCACCGGCACCGACGAGCCACCGGGAATCACAGCTTTCAATTTCTTGCCGTCGCGCATGCCGCCGGCCAAATTTAACAACGTCGCGAACGGCGTGCCTAACGGCAGTTCAAAATTTCCGGGCCGATTAACATGGCCGGAGACAGAAAATATTTTCGTGCCACCGTTGTTGGGCAAGCCGAGATTCGCAAACCAGTCGGCGCCATGCGTCAGAATCTTCGGCACCGACGCCAACGTCTCGGTATTGTTTATCGTAGTGGGCCGGCCGAATGCGCCGTACTGAGCGGGAAACGGCGGCTTGAATCGCGGCTGCCCTTTCTTGCCCTCTAACGATTCCAACAATGCGGTCTCTTCGCCACAGATATAAGCGCCTGCGCCGAGATGCGTAAATAGCCGAAACGATATATCTGAGCCGAGTACATTTTGGCCCAACAAACCGGCTTGCTCCGCTTCCTGTAATGCGGCCTCGAAGCGTTCGTACGGCTCCCAAAACTCACCGCGAATATAGTTGTAACCGACCGTAGCGCCGATCGAGTAACCACAGATCGCCATACCTTCGATTAACGCGTGCGGATTAAATCGCAGGATGTCGCGATCCTTAAAGGTGCCCGGTTCGCCCTCGTCGGAGTTGCAAACAATATACTTTTGGCCCGGTGCATCTTTCGGCATGAAACTCCATTTCAATCCGGCCGGAAATCCGGCACCACCGCGGCCCCGCAAGTTCGACTTCTTGATTTCGTTAATTATGTCGTCGGGTGGTACATTTTCAGCGACGATACGCCGCCATACGGCATAGCCGCCGGTGCTCTCGTACGCAGCCAGCGTCCACGGCGACTCCAGATCTGGGTCCGGTAAACACACTCGCATTTCCACGTTCGCAGCCTCGCTCACTCCAACCCGTCCAGAATTTCATCGATCGAGGCCGGGGTGAGATTCTCATAATAGGTCTTGCCGATCTGCATCATCGGTGCCCCACCACAAGCCGCGAGACATTCGACCGAATGCAAACTAAAACGGCCGTCCGCTGAAGTTTGCCCCACTTTAATCCCTAATCGCTGTTGCAGATGTGCGACGACGTCATCTGAGCCCCGCAGCATGCAGGAAATATTCGTACACACACAGACCTTGTGGCGACCGATCGGCTCGAGGTCAAACATCGAATAAAACGTCGCGACTTCGGCCACTTGAATCGGCTCGAGTTCCAATAGCCCCGCTACGTAGGTGATCACCTCGTCACTGAGCCAACCTTTTTCTTCCTGGGCGATTCGCAACGCCGCCATGACCGCGGCCTGCTGCCGGCCATCCGGGTACTTACTGACCTCGCGGTCGATCTCGGCGTGGGCTTGTGTCGATAACATGATTAAGGATTAGCGGTCGATTTCCCCAAACACAATATCTTGAGTGCCAATAATGGCCACCATATCGGCAATCATATGTCCTTTCGACATTTCGTCGAGCGCCGCCAAATGTGCGAATCCCGGTGCGCGAATCTTTACTCGATACGGTTTATTGGCACCGTCCGATATCAGATACACCCCAAATTCGCCTTTCGGCGCTTCTATCGCCACGTAGACTTCACCCTCGGGCACACAGTAGCCTTCGGTAAACAACTTAAAGTGGTGGATCAGCGACTCCATGTCGCGCTTCATCGTCTCCCGTCGCGGCGCCGCCAACTTATTGTTGTCGAGCATGACGGGGCCCGGATTTTTGCGTAGCCAGTCGATACATTGGCGGACGATTCGGTTCGATTGTCGCATCTCTTCGATGCGCACTAAATAGCGGTCGTAACTATCACCGTTAACCCCAACTGGGATATCGAAGTCCATCTTATCGTACACCGCATACGGTTGTTTCTTGCGTAAGTCCCACTCTACGCCCGAACCTCTTAGCATCGGCCCACTAAAACCCAACTGCAGAGCACGCTCCCTGGTCACGACACCGATGTCGACGGTGCGTTGCTTCCAAATACGGTTATCGGTCAACAAAGTTTCATAATCATCCACCCGGCCATCGAACCGCTCCGTAAAGGCAGCAATAAAATCCAGCAACGAGCCTTGACGATGCTCGTTTAAACGCTCGATGTTTTTCTCTTTATGTCCCTTCGAGGTTTCGTACTGCGGCATCGAGTCCGGCAAATCGCGGTACACACCCCCCGGGCGATAATAAGTCGCGTGCAAACGGGCGCCGGATACCGCCTCATAACAATCCATTAAGTCTTCACGCTCGCGGAAACAATACAAAAAAACCGTCATCGCGCCGACGTCGAGAGCGTGCGCCCCTAGCCATAATAAGTGGTTGAGAATACGGGTGATCTCATCAAACATCACGCGGATATATTGGGCCCGAATTGGCGCGGTGACTCCAAGAAGTTTTTCGATCGCCCGCACGTAACCGTGTTCATTGCACATCATCGACACGTAGTCGAGCCGATCCATATAACCGATGCTCTGATTAAAGGGCTTGCTCTCCGCGAGTTTCTCGGTACCACGATGCAGCAGTCCGATGTGTGGGTCGACGCGCTCGATGACCTCGCCATCCAACTCCATCACCACGCGCAACACTCCGTGCGCCGCCGGATGCTGCGGGCCGAAGTTCATCGTATAGTTACGGATTTCGGTCACCGAACCCCTCTTCGCGAATCACCCGCGGCACTAAAACTCGCGGTTCTATACTGACCGGTTCGTATACCACCCGGCCTTTGTCCGGGTCATACCTCACCTCGACATGGCCCGACAACGGGAAATCCTTGCGGAACGGATGACCGATAAAACCATAGTCCGTTAGCAACCGGCGTAAATCCGGATGGCCCTCAAAAATTATTCCAAACAAATCGAACGCCTCGCGCTCGAACCAATTTGCGCTGTTCCATACGTCCACAACGGAACTCACTACCGGCATCTCGCCATCGATAAACAGCTTCAACCGCAATCGGTGATTATGTGCGGTGGATAACAGATGGTAGACGACACAAAATCGGATCTCGGGACCGTTTCGATCCGGATCCTCCTCGGCGTAAGTCGAATAATCGACACCACAAAGATCGATGAGCTGTTCGAACGCGAGTTCCGGGGTATCGCGCAAACCCCGCGCTACCTCCAGCAACGATTCCGGTGTAGTCGCTACAGTAGCCTCACCAAACGCAACGTCGCTGGCCGTAATTTTATCGCCGAACAGCTCGCTAATATGCGCAATCAGAGTCTGGATGGAGGCCATCGGAACGCGATTCTCTAGCGAGCGATGGTGTTGGTGCGTTTGATTTTTTTCTGCAACTGCAGGATTCCATACAGCAATGCCTCAGCCGTCGGCGGGCAACCGGGGACATAGACATCGACCGGCACGATGCGGTCGCAGCCCCGCACCACTGCGTAGGAGTAATGATAATATCCACCGCCGTTGGCACACGAGCCCATGGAGATTACCCAACGCGGCTCCGCCATTTGGTCGTAAACCTTGCGCAGCGCCGGGGCCATTTTGTTCACCAATGTGCCGGCAACGATCATCACATCGGATTGGCGGGGGCTGGCCCGGAAAATAATACCGAATCGATCGAGATCATACCGGGACGCGCCTGCGTGCATCATTTCCACCGCACAACAAGCCAGTCCAAACGTCATCGGCCACATCGCGCCGGTGCGGGCCCAGTTCACCACGGCATCTACTGTGGTGGTGGCCCAGCCTTGCTCAAGTACACCTTCAATCGCCATTCGTCCCTCCCACCAGCTCGACTAGTCCCACTCCAGGGCACCTTTCATCCATTCGTAGATGAATCCGATAACAAGAATCACCAAGAAGATCATCATCGCGACAAAACCGAACAATCCGATCTCGTCGAGCGCGACCGCCCACGGAAACAAAAACGCGATTTCTAAATCGAAAATAATGAACAGGATCGCCACTAAGTAATAGCGCACGTCGAATTTCATACGCGAGTCTTCAAAGGCTTCAAATCCGCATTCGTAGGGCGACAGCTTGGCCGCGTCGGGCCTATGGGGGCCCAACATCCGTCCCATCGCGAGCGGTAACGCGCCGACCACGGCCCCGACGCCAAGAAACATCAGAATAGGGACATAGTTACTCAGCATTATTACTCAACCGTCACTTAGTGTTGCCCACATTTGTTATCGGGTTACGATTGGCCCCTGGTGCCGAAGGCCGGACTCGAACCGGCACGGCTCGCGCCACCGCCCCCTCAAGACGGCGTGTCTACCAATTCCACCACTTCGGCTTGTTCTCACGGTACCACCACCTACTCAGGAACTTTCGGAACACCGTCGCCCTCCGGCGTCACAGATTCTACCGGGACGTCGGGAATTTCGGAATCTGGCGCATCGCTCGAAGTGCTGTCGGTGATCGTCCCGGCGCCCGACACCGATTCGGTCACACTGCTGGGCACCGACCGTTGCATATGCAACCACCCCAGCGACAAACTACAAATAAAAAATGTTGCGGCCAGGACCGCGGTCACCCGACTCAGGAAATTCGCCGAACCGCGACTGCCGAACACACTTTGCGATCCGCCGCCGCCGCCAAACGCCGCACCCGCATCTGCGCCTTTGCCCTGCTGCAACAGAATCAGCACCACCATGGCAATCGCCGTCGCGACGAATATTACCAACAACACATTAATTAGCATACGATTCCACCTGAGCACGCCAGCCCGCGACCGTTAGAACGGGCCCGCATCCGGCGCCGTTATACATCGGGTTTGCTACGACTGATTGTCGTTAATCTATTCCGATATTGTAATGAATGCAGCGCAGCTTAGGGAAATTGCCTCACAATGGGGCCGCGGCACGGCAAATCGCGAGGAAATCAGCGGCCGACAACGCCGCACCGCCGATCAGGCCACCGTCAATATCGGCCTCCGCAAACAACGTCGGGGCATTGTCTGGATTGACGCTACCGCCGTACAGAATAGGCACGACCGCCGCCACCGCATCGTTTACAGCGCCCAATCGATCCCGAATAAACCGGTGTACGCTCTGCGCTTGGGCGGGCGTTGCCGACCGTCCCGTGCCAATCGCCCATACCGGTTCATAAGCGATAACGATATCGGCACAGCGCGCGATGCCGACTCCGTCCACGACCGCATCGAGCTGTGCGCTGACCACCGACTCGGTGGCATTTTCCTCGCGCTCCGCCAAGGTCTCGCCGACGCACACTATCGGGGTCAAACCGCTGTCTAATGCCTGTTGAGATTTGGCAACAACGAGGCCATCGGTGTCGCCATACAGCGCGCGACGCTCGGAATGGCCGACGATGACACACCGGCAGCCGAAGTCCCGTAACATCGCCGCGGAGACTTCGCCGGTGTAAGCACCATTGTCGTGGACATCAATATTCTGCCCGCCGTACTCGATCCCCTGCTGCCCTGCCAGCAGCGCTGCGACCGCGGGTATCAAAATAAAGGGCGGGCACAGCACTACCTCCACCGCCGAGCTGCGATCGAAATCTGCACTGATAGCTTGCACTAGCGTCGATGCGTCGGACTGGGTGCCATTCATTTTCCAGTTACCGGCGACAATACGGCGTCGCATGCAAGTCTCCCGGGGAAGTGGTATCCGAATCGAGCCCGCTGACATTCAGCGACGGGCCAAAACAGCGGAGCCGGATGTTACCGGTCGCCTAGGGATAAAGCAACGCGCCGCGACCGCTGCTGTGCCCGATAGTTGTTACACGGACGTCGTACATGCCGCGGTTTCAACCGCGTCCGCTAAAAATTGCCCTAAACGTGCGATTTGATCCACATCGTTGCCTTCGACCATAACCCGCACCACGGGCTCCGTGCCGGATGGCCGCAATACCACGCGGCCATGCTCGGCAAGCTCCGAGCGCACCGTTCGCAGCGCGTCTTGCACGGTTTCCGAGTGATCGACATTGATCGCCCGACGGCTGCTATCGGCGCCATCCAGACGTACGTTGATCATCGTTTGCGGGTACACGTCCATGCCATCGGTCAGTTCCGCCAGAGTTCGATTTTGCGCAATCATCACGTGCAACACTTCTAACGCCGCGATAATTCCATCGCCGGTGGTGCTTTTGTCCAAACAAATTATATGTCCCGAAGACTCACCACCCAGTAACCAACCGTGCTGCACCAAACATTCCATGACGTGGCGATCCCCGACCCGCGCGCGCTTGAACGAAATACCGTGGTCGCTGCAGGCCCGCTCCAGCCCGAGGTTGCTCATCAATGTACCGACGATTCCGTCGCCGGGCTGGCCGGTTTGTTTGCGCCAACGCGCGAGGATGTACAAAATCTGGTCGCCGTCCACGTAGTGTCCCGCTGCATCCACTAAGATCACACGGTCGCCGTCACCATCCAAAGCGATACCCACATCAGCGCCGAGTTCGAGTACTTTGCCGCGCACGAACTGCGGATAGGTGGACCCGCATTCGCTATTGATGTTAAAGCCGTTCGGAGCGTCGCCGATCGCAGTGACGGTCGCACCTAATTCTGCAAACACGTCCGGCGCGACGTGGTAGGCCGCGCCATGCGCACAGTCGACGACAATTTTAAGACCCTTTAAGCTCAGCCGGTGCGGAATCGTACTTTTACAGAATTCGATGTACCGTCCGGCCGCATCGGGAAAACGCTCGGCTTTGCCAAGCGCCGCCGACTCCACGGTGCGCATCGGCTGCTCCATCATCGCCTCAATCTGCTGCTCGACCACATCGGCCAACTTCGCACCTTCGGTCGAGAAAAACTTGATGCCGTTGTCCTCGTACTGGTTGTGGGATGCACTGATAACAATTCCGGCCCGTGCACGCGCAGTCCGGGTCAGGTAGGCGATGCCGGGCGTCGGCATCGGTCCCAATAGAGAAATATCGACACCGGCGGCGCACAAACCTGCTTCCAGCGCCGATTCCAGCAGATAGCCGGACACGCGCGTGTCCTTGCCGATGATGACCTTACCGGGCGTACCGTTGGCCGCGCCGAATACGCGGCCAGCCGCCCAGCCGAGTTTGAGCATGGTTTCCGGCGCGATCGGCTCGTCGCCGACGCGGCCGCGAATACCGTCTGTACCAAAGAACTTACCGGACATGATCGGAACCTCCGAAAAGAATGTGATTTCTCCTCTATTTCAGAACGTTACCTTCTCTACTTAAGGTACAATATTAGATATTTTAGGACGCGAATTCAAGCCCCAATTCGGCGGCCTTCCACACCATCGCCTAGCATGGCGGGGCATCGCGGTACTGCGACTGCATTCAGCGCGGCAATCACCGTAGTTCATTGTGGCTCCGCAGCAACACGTTCCCACAGCCGAATCGCCTGGCAGGTGGGTGCAACATCGTGTACGCGCACGATTCGCGCACCATTTTGAACCGCAATGAGCGCTAAAGCTACACTGCCGTGGAGCCGTTCGTCGACCTCCAGATCGAGTAACGCCTTTAACAGAGATTTGCGCGACAATCCGACCAGCAACGGCGCGCCCAACCGAGCCAGCGCCGGCAGATTCCGCAATAGCTGCAAATTGTGTTCGGCCGTTTTGCCAAAACCGAAACCCGGGTCCAGCAGTATGCGCCGCGCATCAATACCCGCCCCGATACACGCGTCGCGCCGGACCTCGAGAAACGCGCCAACCTCAGCCACGACATCGTCGTAAGCCGGCGCGGTCTGCATGGTGCGCGGCTCGCCGAGCATGTGCATAAGGCATACCGGCACCGCTAACCGAGCCGCGGTTTCGATCGCGCCCGCTTCGCGTAGCGCCCGCACGTCGTTAATGAAGCCCGCACCGGCCGCCACGGCGGCGATCATCACCTCGGCTTTCGAGGTATCGATTGAAATGGGTATGTCGAGCTCGGAGCGCAGCGCCTCGATAACCGGAATGACCCGGTCGATTTCCTGTTGCGTGCCGACCGGCATCGCTCCCGGGCGGGTCGATTCGCCACCGATATCGATTATATCGGCCCCGCCCGCAGCCATTTCGACCGCGTGACGAACCGCATCACCGGGCTCGAACGAGTGGCCACCGTCAGAAAACGAATCGGGGGTCACGTTCAAAACGCCCATTATTGCGCTGCGCGTCAGCGGCAACGGTCGTCCGTTGCAATCCAACACGTCGTCGGCGGCCATCATCATTACCACTGTTGCAGGCCCGGCAACGACCGGATCAGCCACTGTACCAAACTTTCGCCCATACCGCGGATACACGGTCGGCGGGGCCTCACTGTAAATCCGCCGTGCTTAGCCCACTAACCGCCGTCCGCTTTCAGGTTTGGTCGCCCGCAGGCTCGTCAATGCGAGGCTCGATTACCGGCTTATCGTCGGTAGGTTCGCTTTCCGCGCCCTGGCCATTTGGTTTGGAATCGTCTGAGCCGGATGATGGTGGACGCGGTGGACGCCCGGCCATGATGTCATCGATCTGCTTGGCATCCAGGGTTTCCCACTCCATCAACGTCTTGGCCATCGTTTCAATCTTGTCGCGATTGTCCTCGATGATGGTGCGTGCACGCGCATACTGTTCGTCGATAATTCGCGTTACCTCATTATCGACACTTTCCGCGACGGCGTTACTGAGGTTGCGGTGGGTCGTCACATCTCGCCCTAAAAACACTTCGGACTCGTTCTCGCCGTACACCCGCGGGCCGAGGTCATCGCTCATGCCCCATTGCGCCACCATTTTCTGCGCGAGTTCGGTGGCCCGCTGGAAGTCGTTGGACGCGCCGGTGGTCATCTGATTCATGAACACTTCCTCGGCAATCCTACCGCCCGTCAACACCGCGATTGTGGATAATAGATATTCACGATCGTGGCTATAGCGGTCTTCCTCCGGGAGCTGCATCGTGAGCCCAAGCGCACGGCCACGAGGAATGATTGTGACTTTATGCACCGGATCGGCGTTATCCAGCATCTTCGCAACGACGGTGTGACCGGATTCGTGATACGCGGTGTTCAAGCGTTCTTTCTCGGGCATCACGATGGAACGGCGTTCGACGCCCATCAACACCTTATCCTTGGCCAATTCGAACTGCTCCATGTTCACGACCCGGAGCCCGGCCCGCGCCGCAAACAACGCGGCCTCGTTAATCAAATTGGCCAGATCGGCCCCTGAAAAGCCCGGTGTTCCGCGCGCAATCGTGCGCGGTTCGACATCGTCCGCCAACGGCACTTTGCGCATATGTACCCGCAAGATTTGTTCACGGCCACGAATATCCGGCAGCGGCACATGTACTTGCCGATCAAATCGACCCGGGCGCAGCAACGCCGGATCGAGCACATCCGGGCGGTTGGTAGCGGCAATGACGATAACGCCGTCGTTGCCTTCAAAGCCGTCCATCTCCACCAGTAACTGATTCAGGGTTTGCTCGCGCTCGTCGTGGCCACCGCCTAATCCCGCGCCACGCTGGCGCCCAACCGCATCGATCTCGTCGATAAAGATGATACACGGCGCGTGTTTCTTGCCCTGGTCAAACATGTCCCGCACCCGTGAGGCGCCCACACCGACGAACATCTCGACAAAATCCGAACCCGAAATCGAGAAAAACGGTACTTTGGCTTCGCCGGCAATCGCTTTCGCGAGCAGCGTCTTACCGGTACCCGGATTACCCGTCATCAACACGCCGCGCGGGATACGCCCTCCGAGTTTTTGGAATTTGGACGGATCACTCAAAAACTCCACCAACTCCTGAACTTCTTCCTTCGCCTCCTCGACGCCGGCTACGTCGGCAAACGTGATCTTATTCTTTTCTTCGTTCAGCAGACGCGCCCGGCTTTTCCCGAAACTCAGCGCGCCACGCCCGCCACCGCCCTGCAACTGGCGCATGAAAAAGATAAACACTCCGAACAGCAGCAACAACGGGAACCAGCTCACAAGAAGCGTCGTCCACAATGACCCCTCTTCGGGCTTCGCCGCCTTGATCACCACCCCGTTTTCCAGCAATTGTGTGATCAACTCGGGATCTTCGGGGGCATAGGTAAAGAACTTTTCGTCGTTCTGCCGTATGCCGTCGATCTTCTGTCCATCCTCGTCGATCGTTACCGATTTGATACTGCCGGTCTCCACTTCACTGATGAACGTGGAATAGCTCAATTCACCATTGCCGGCCAGATTTTGCGGTGTAAAGTTCTTAAAAACCGCCATGAGTACCATGGCTATGACCAACCACAAAATGAGATTCTTGGTAAGGTTATTCAAGTTTGATCCTCAATCGCTCTGTTATGGGCGCATATCGCGCGATGGATTCGACCTTGCCAGCTGAGATTCTGCTCTGTAAATGACGGCAATACAACCAACTTCGGGTCGTCGCTACCGCCCATTCGCACCGTGCCGATAACCCCGGGCCAGCAAATACGACTCGCGGCTCCGCGCGCGCGACGCTTTCGGTTTGCGAATCACGCAGCGACGAAACCGCGTTTCGCAGTCGCGCCGCAGCGCAGCCACCTGTTCGCCTTCGAATAATTTAGTGAGCAGTGCACCCTCAGGGCGCAGCATCCGCTCGCAAATATCCAGCACCGACTGCAGCAACTCCGCGCCACGGGCCTGATCGATTGTGGCCATACCGGATATATTGGGCGCCGTATCGGAAATAACAAGGTCCACACGACTTCCGTCCAGTACCTCATAGAGCGTCTCCAGCAACCCCGAATCGCGAATATCACCGCGCAAAATCTGCACATTCTCGATCGGCTCGATCGGCAGCAGATCGACCGCCACCAAACGCCCGCTGCGGCCAATGCGCTGCTGGGCCCATTGCGACCAACCGCCCGGCGCCGCGCCGATATCCAGCACCGTCATGCCATGTCGGATCAACCGCTCACGTTGGTCGATCTCCATCAATTTATACACCGCGCGCGAGCGAAACCCCTCGGCCCGTGCGCGCTTAACGTACGGGTCAGATTGATGCTCCCGCAACCAAGCGGATTGGGACAAGCGCGGTGGTGGCATAAGGCTCGTAAAATTGCGTTACAATTCACACCATTATAACGTGCTGACGGCGCGCGCCACCGACCTGCGAGATCGCGACCATAGATACGCCACTTACCGGTAAACAGATAACGAAACTGCGCGGGCTCGCGCATTCCCGTAAAGTCGTTGTGACGGTCGGCGCATCCGGAGTCAGCCCGGCCGTGCTCGAAGAAATTGACGCGGCACTGAAAACCCATGAATTGTTAAAAATTCGTCTGAGCAGCACGGATCGTAGCGAACGCCAACAACAGCTCGCACTGATTTGTGACCGCAACGGCGCACAGGCCATCCAACAGATCGGCAAAGTTGGCGTGGTCTATCGGCCCGGTGAACCGCAGCGGACCGACTTGTCCTAGCCCGATTTCCTCTGAAATCCGAACCCTTTATGATTTATCCGGGCTGGTACTCTATCAATATCATCTTGATAGAGTACTAGTAATGTGTTTTCTGCTGTTTGCGGTGCGTGCCGATGCGCGCTACCCGTTGATCGTTGCCGCTAACCGGGACGAGTTCCACCATCGCGCGACCGCACCCGCCGCATTCTGGCCCGACGCTAACTATATGATACTGGCTGGCCGCGATCTGGTCGCGGATGGCACCTGGCTCGGGATTCACCGCAACGGCCGAATAGCCGCTTTGACCAATTTTCCCGGCGACCACGACCCCGCACGTCCATCACGCGGATCGCTAGTGCGCGAGTTTCTACAGAGTCAGGTTGCCGCATCCGACTACTATGAACACCTACGTACCACGGCAAATCGCTACAACGGATTTAACCTCGTGTTCGGCAATACCGATGCGTTGTATTACCTCTCCAACCGTGCACAGGTCGATGAGCCATTACTGCGTTCGGGCATCCACGGACTCAGCAATGACTCGCTTAACACAGCGTGGCCAAAAGTGGTCGAGGGTAAAGCGAATTTGCAGGTCATGCTCGACTCAAATGCCGAATTGCATACTCGCCAATTATTCGAACTCATCGCGACACGCGGCCCGGCCCACAACGAAAGCACAGATCCCGTGCACCATGGCGACGCAATTCGAGCATCGGCATTTATTATCGGCGAAGACTACGGCACGCGGAGCTCAACGGTATTGATGGTCGATGCGCAGCGCAACGTCAAGTTCGAAGAACGGAGCTTCGACTGCCACGGACACTGCACGAACACTGAACAATATCAATTTGACCTGACCATATGAGCCAAAGCCCGGGTTGGGGCATCACGGTACGCATCGTGGTGCCGTTCGCGTTGGGGTACTTCCTATCGTATTTCTACCGGGTCATCAACGCGCTAATCGCGCCGGAGCTGACGAGCGAACTCACTCTTGACGCTACCGCGTTAGGCTTTCTAACGAGCGCATATTTCTTCACGTTCGCCGCGTTTCAGTTACCGCTTGGCGTATTTTTGGATCGGTTTGGGCCGCGCCGTACCGAGTCCGCACTGCTAATCGTGGCGGCGACAGGCGCGGTGGTGTTCGCGACGTCCGACAGCGTCGCCGCGTTAGTACTGGGCCGGGCTTTGATCGGACTCGGCGTATCGGCTTGCTTGATGGCCGCGTTCAAGGCGTATGTGCTGTGGTTTCCGGCGGAACGGCGGCCGCTCGTGAATGGCCTGCATATGGGCATCGGTGGATTCGGCGCACTGGTCGCCACCCGGCCGGTAGAGGTCGCCTTGCAATTCACCGACTGGCGAGGCGTATTTATCGTGCTCGCCGCAGTGACCGTGGCAGTCGCCGCGATACAGTTCTTCGTCGTGCCCGAACGCGAAGGCGAGCGCAACAAAGAAACTCTCGCCGACCAACTCGGCGGCGTCGCGCATATATTTCGCAGCCGCAAGTTCTGGGCGATCGCGCCCTGGGCCACGACATCGCAAGGCTCGGGGCTCGCCATCCATACCTTGTGGGTCGGCCCGTGGTTACGGGATGTCAGCGGATTGGAACGCACCGCCGTCGCCAATCACCTTGCGTTTATCGTTATCGCGCTCATCGCGGGCTTTATGTTATTCGGCGCGCTGGCGACGCGACTCAGCCGCGCCGGAATTCGACCGATGAGTGTGGCAATCAGCGGCATGAGTTTGTTCATGCTGGTGCAAGTAACGCTGGTGGCCGGTATTACCGAATACCCGTTGACCCTGTGGATGGTGTTTACGTTTGTGAGCGGCACCGGAATATTGTGTTACCCGGCGCTGTCGCAAGAGTTTCCACCGCAACTGTCCGGGCGCGTCACGACCGGTCTCAACCTGCTCGTGTTTTTGTGGGCGTTCGCGGCGCAATGGGGCATCGGCGCGATCATCAACCAATGGCCTGCCGGTGACGGCAGCTACGAGGAAATGGGTTATCGCGTCGCGTTTGGTGCCGTATTGGCAACCCAAATTGTGAGTGCTGCGTGGTGGTGGCTGTCGAAACGCGAGACACACGATCCAATAGCGACCGACTAGTCCAGATCGTTCACGAATGTGTGTGTTTGCGCATATCGTTATTGGCGAATTTCCATTCGGCTGGTAAATTTAATGCCGTTTTCCTCGAAGTCCATTGACCCGCTTATCGCACCGTTAATACTTTTCATACTATCTATCATCTGCCGATCCTGCTCGCTAGTCCCGGTAGTTGCTTGCATGCCTTTAACGAGCAGCTCCATGTACTTGGCGTAATCCATACGCAATGCGAAGAATCCATTCGGCTCAAGACTTTGACCCGCCAGTGAATCCAGTAACGTCGATACCTTGTCACCGGTATACATCACGATATATTTATCGATTATCGTTAGTTTCGGGACAACATTAGGACCCCCCGGAATCGCCATTGGTAAAGGCACGTCTATACTTTTGCCGTCAACCGGTGGCGCCACTCCCTGTAGCCCCGGTAGCATCGAGCTGGCTGCGGTATATAAAGGCAGTGGGTTGGTGGCTGCCAGACTAATCAACCCCGTGAATTCGCGGACCTGCGGCATGGCCCCTGCCGCGCTGGTATCCAATTCCACATCGAGCACCGATAGTGTAATGCCCTTGACCCCGGCTACAAACGCTGTCGCCATCCCCATCATCGCGGGATTCGATTGCGCCAACCCCTGCGCAAAATTCGCCAACAATGGACACGCGTATTGTTTGCTCGTGATATCCTGCCAAATTGCTGTCACCAATGGCACGAGCGCATCGACATCGATGCCCATCGACCATTCAAAAACGGGGTTATGGCCCGCGATCGATTCAAATGGCGGTATCACACCACGTAGTGTACGCAGCTGAGTCATCATTTCGATGTCCCGACTTTCGACCACCATATCAGCATCAAAGACCATAGGGTCGGATTCACTATCGAACCGGGTGTACCCCAGAACCGATTTCGGCCACTGTTCGGCAATCGCGCCAAGTTCGCTACGGCACGATTCGCTCATTAACTCATCCAACTTGGCGCTGGTCACGTACGCCGAATTTGGGTCAAATTGGGTTCGAATCTTCGCCAGCATTGCTCCAAACCGATTCGCGTTTCCGCCGGTCAATCCCTTAACGATTTGCAAGTGGTCGACGAAGCCAACGTAGTTGGGCAAAAAGCCGTGCTCCGTAACAATAGTCTTGAGCTTACCTGACTCCACCAAAGAGGGATTCGGCTTATCGATACCCAATGCCAGTTTGAGTGTATCGTCATCGCTAAATCCAGCATCCATCGTAAACACCACATACTCATCGTGCACGGCAACTATAAAGGCGACCTGCTCGTCGGCCGGTGCATCGACATTGAACGGATACCGGCGATACTGGATGTCACCGAAGCTTGCGACGATGGGCTGCACGTTATATTTTTTCTCAACATTCGCGAACAGTTCCTCAATAATTTTCTGGTCGGTAATTTGGTAGCGAAACACCGGTATAACACCGACCGTATACAGCGCGAAATCGAATTCGTCACCCATCGCAAAACGCTGAAAAAATGTCTCGGTTTCTGCAAGCGCCGACAAATATTCGATGTAAAGCCCAACCGACATGCGCGCACCGGGCGATTCAGATTTCATAACTTCTTCGAGTTGTGTCGTCCAATCGACCCCCGAGTAGATGTCGAACCACCCCATTGCAGCCGAGAAATCTTTTGCTGTGATGGGCTCGATACCACCGCCATAGACCAGCGTGTCGGCAGGAACGTAATGCGCCGCAGTGGCTGTTTTCCCGGCACCGGAGTCACCCGAGTCACCGGAGTCGCATGCCGTCATAACCACCACAATAAGTAGCGATACGCAAAGGCGTTTCAAGGGTTCGTCCATTAACAGTGTGCTCCCGAAAAATAGATTGGCGGATAATGTCGCGCAGACCGATACAACATCCGACTATATCGGACCGGTGGCTGGTTCACACCCTAATTATTACAGATTCCTTAGGATTCCGTATAAATGCCCGCGTGCCGCATTCTTGCCATACACCGAGGGGTTGATCCGGTCGCAGCTGCCACCTTAGGATAGGTCACCGATGAAGATGATAGCGATATTATGCAGTAGCACTCATGTAATTATAGGGCATCCACAAATTGTATTACTAAACGGACACAATCAATGGAACTACTAGACGAATCAGCCGTTTTCTTTGCCGCGGCCATCGTATCGGTCCCGCTGTTTAAACGCCTTGGATTCGGCGCTGTGCTCGGTTACCTTGCCGCTGGTGTGATCATCGGGCCGTGGGGATTCGGCTGGATCGACGAAGTGGAAGATATCCTTCATTTCGGTGAACTTGGGGTTGTTTTTCTGCTGTTCGTTATTGGCTTGGAGTTACAACCTTCACGACTCTGGGTGTTACGGAAGCAGGTGTTCGGACTCGGCATGAGCCAGGTCCTCGTGACCGGATTGCTGCTCGCGGCGGCCGCTTACCTGCTGGGCCTCGGCACTAACGCAGCAGTGGTTGCGGGATTCGGATTGGCGCTATCGTCGACGGCGTTCGTATTGCAAATGCTCGCTGAGAAGCAGCAACTCACTACCGCCCACGGCCGCTCGGCGTTCGCAATTCTATTGTTTCAGGACTTAGCGGTAATTCCCCTGTTGGCGGTGGTGCCATTACTCGGCATCACTGGTCTCGCGGGCGAAGCCGGAAATACATGGCTGAGCGTAGCCCAAGCCGTGCTCGCGGTCGTTGCGTTGATACTGGGGGGCCGGTATTTGTTGCGCCACGTGTTTCGTGCGATTGCGCAGTGGGGCAGCGAAGAAACGTTTACCGCGGCCGCTTTGCTTATCGTCATCGGTGCGGCTTTGCTTATGGAATGGGTCGACCTGTCCATGGGTTTGGGCGCGTTTATCGCCGGCATGCTTCTGGCCGATTCCGAGTATCGTCACCAGCTCGAAGCCGACATAGCGCCTTTTAAAGGTCTGTTACTCGGACTGTTTTTCATCGCGGTTGGCATGTCGGTGGACATCGGCCTGTTGTTAAAACAACCAGGCCTCGTCCTCGGCTTAACGATCGGCCTGCTATTGGTTAAGGGAGTCGTTCTGTTCGGTCTCGCGCGCGTATTCCAGCTCGGCACCGATGCGGCGCGAAATCTTGCCTTTTCCGTATCGCAAGGCGGCGAATTCGCGTTCGTACTGTTCGGCGTCGCGGTGGCTAGCCGGGTCTTAGATCAGGCCACTGCGGATTTACTCATCGTTGTGGTCACATTTTCGATGGCCCTTACGCCGTTATTGTTTATGCTCAACGAGAAACTGCTTGACCGCTGGCTGCGCCCCGACGCAGAACCCGATTTCGATACGATAGAAGGCGAAGAAAATCCCGTGATTATTGCCGGCTTCGGCCGGGTCGGCCAAATCGTCGGCCGAATTCTTCAAACTCGACGAATTCCGTTTACTGCATTGGAAAACAGCCCCGATCAGGTCGATCTGGTACGGCGATACGGTAACCGTGTGTACTTCGGCGAACCGTCGCGGCTGAGTCTGCTACGAGCCGCCAATGCCGATAAAGCCAAGGTTTTCGTGTTGACACTCGATGATGTCGAACAATCCCTCAAAACGGCGAGGGTGGTTAGACACTACTTTCCGAACCTCAAAATCTATGCCGCCGCGCGCGACCGCCATCATGCGTTGCGGTTGATGGATATCGGCGTCGCGTATTTTATTCGCGAGACCCTACAATCGAGCCTGCGACTCAGTGAAGCGGTGTTGCAAGGTTTAAACGTTGATCAGACCAACGCTGCCCAGGCTGTCGACACATTTGCGAATTTCGACGAGGAATTGCTGAAAAAGCAACACGCCGTGCACCACGATGAATCGAAGCTCATTCAAACCGCGACCGAAGCCCGCGAAGAACTCGAAAGTTTATTTGCCAGTGCCGCGGGACCGGATGCCACCGAGTGATGTTCGAAGTGCCGCACGACCGAGAAGCATGATTGGAAAAATTTTAGATCGCACTTTTCGCCAATTTCTTTTTCAGCAATTCGATGCGGGGTCTGGCGTCGTGGGCGTTTGGTTTGAGTTCCAATAGACGCTCAAAAGCGGCAATTGCGCCAATAAAATCCCGTTCCAGTCCGAGAATCATTCCGAGACCCCATATAGCACCAAAATGTCTGGGCTCCAGCCGCAAGGTTATTTCTATGTCGTCGAGTGAGCCCTCGAAATCCTGCCGGTAGTAACGGACTGTCGCACGTCGATTCCATCCTTCAGAAAATTCGGGTAGCACATCGGTCACCTGTGAATATAGTACTTCAGCCTGCGGCAGTTCGCCCGACTGCACCGCTTTACCAGCCTCTTTCATCAACCGGTCAATGTCTTCCCGCCCACTGTCAAACCATATTTCCCAAATTGCGAATTCCGCTTCCTGTAGTTCAACAGGACTTTTACTGCTTTGCAGGATGAAGAACAACTCGTCCAGTCGCTCGTCTGATTGATCGGCCATACTGGCAGTTGGAAGCAACAGGGCAATCCCAACCGCCAATCGGATCAGGAACCTTACGAGTTTAAATTTCATTTCCACCTCCACCGGCCGAAATCCAGGACGCGCACCGACCGACTCTGGCCGAAGCCTACAAAGTCGCCGCACTTGACGCCCACAACCGGATCGTTGCGGCACAAGTGTAGGTGTTTCGTATTGGCGCGAGGCGCACCTAGTCAAGCGAGGATTTGCACAGGTGCGATTTTAACTGTAGCAGCGGCACTTCGTCTCCCGTCATGGACATAGCTCATCGTAGACATTACCCGGAGTTCTCGGCAAACGTCATCCTAGCAACATTGGGTGCACCCAGTGCTATTGATAACGAACCCGTAACACTTCGTAACGGCGCACGCCGCCCGGTGTGGTGACTTCGACTTCTTCGCCTTCTTCTTTACCGATCAATGCGCGGGCGATGGGTGAGCTTAATGAAATTTGACCCTCATCAATGTTGGCTTCGAGATTGCCGACAATTTGGTAGGTGACTTCCTGGTCGCCCTTTTCGTCGAACAACGCCACCGTCGAGCCGAACACGATGCGTCCGTTGGCATTGAGTCTGCCGGGTTCGATGATTTCCGCTTTCGACAACTGCGATTCCAAATCGGCGATGCGGCCTTCGATGAAACCCTGTTGGTCACGCGCGGCAGCGTATTCCGCGTTTTCCGATAAGTCGCCGTGCGAACGTGCCTCCGCAATCGCCTCGATCACCTTCGGCCGATCCTCAGATTTTAAACGCTTCAACTCGGCACGTAATCTTTCCGCACCGGCTGTCGTCAGCAATACCCTACTCACAATCCCAATTCTCCGTGCAACGCCTGAAGCCGATTCACCGAAATCTCGCTTCCCAGTTTGTGGGCTTCACACGCCGCGCGAGCGCCCGCCAGGGTGGTGAAATATGTGACCTTATGGTGCAAGGCCTCTCGCCTAATCGTATACGAATCGCGAAGGCTTTGCCTACCCGCAGTGGTATTGACAATCAAATTAATTTCGTCGTTCTTGATCATATCTACAATATGCGGACGCCCTTCCATGACCTTGTTAACACTACGGACTTCCACTCCTGCCGCGCGCAACGCGTCGGCGGTACCGGTTGTTGCGACCATATCAAAACCATGGCCGCCGAGATATCGGGCAATAGCGATAGCGTCATCTTGATCTACAGTCCTGACACTAATGAATGCCCGACCACTGCGTGGAATCTCCCAGCCCGCGGCTTGTTGGGACTTATCGTAGGCCTCGCCAAAGGTTCGCCCTATGCCCATGACTTCACCGGTGCTTTTCATTTCCGGCCCGAGCACGGTGTCGACCCCGGGAAATTTGATAAACGGGAACACAGCCTCTTTTACAGAATAGTAGTTAGGAATGACTTCGCCAAGCGCGTTCTGCTCCGCCAGAGTCCGTCCCACCATGCACCGCGCCCCAATTTTCGCCAACGGCCGTGCCGT
>CAXMMZ010000255.1:0-8400 GCA_964194565.1 Arenicellales bacterium | reverse complement strand
CCTTGCAATGAAAGGGGCAATGTCGACGGGCCTGCCAGTATGGCTCGGGATTTCTTGCCGCAAAAACCAGGCAACGGAACGCCTGACAACCTTCGATGACGCCAGCGAGGACTTCCATGCCTTTGCAGAGTCTGTGGCCCGTTTTGGCTCGGGGCTTCTGAACATAATGCACACACCGGTTCCGGATGTGGAACAAGCCCTTGGCATCATGGCCAAAATCTGGGGCGGGCCTCTCGGCGTTTATCCGGAGAGCGGTTTTTTTAAGATGCCCAACTGGCAGTTCGTCGACGTGATCGCACCGGATGCACTCGTCGAGGCGGCAAAACGTTGGGTAGAAATCCACGGCATCCGCGTGCTCGGCGGCTGTTGTGGTATTCGGCCGGATCACATCCGCGCCCTCAAATACGCGTTTTCCTAGTCCGGATATTTCACAAAGACGGACCATGGGCCACGAATCTTCTCAATATTTCAACCGGTCACCCGGGGCTTTAAGTGAGTGGGCCTCAGCGCGGGTTGTCCTGTTCGGACTCAACGGATCGGCGGTTTTCGGCTTCGCCTCTAACCGCCCTACGCACTGGTGCATGATCGCACCGACTACTAAGCCCGATTTCTTCTGATATCCAAACCCTTTATGAAATATCCGGGCCAATAATTCGATGCCCCTGCCCCCATCAATTCCCGCCCCCGCAGACTCGATGCAGCGCGCTGAACAAGTTCTCCAAACCGTCTTCGGCTACACCGAATTTCGGGATAACCAGGCGGCAATCCTTGAGGCGCTGCTTCAGGGACGCGATGTCCTCACGTTAATGCCGACCGGGGGCGGTAAATCACTGTGTTATCAAATTCCGGCCATCGTACGCAGCGGTGTCGGGGTTGTGATCTCGCCGCTCATCGCGTTGATGCAGAATCAAGTGGATGCGCTATCGCAGCTGGGTGTTCGTGCGGCATTTCTGAATTCCACGCTCGACGCGGCAACGACGAGACAGATCGAGCAGACGTTACTCGAAGGCGACCTCGATCTTGTTTATTTGGCGCCCGAGCGATTGTTGATGGAACGCATGCAAGCACTGCTGGACCGTGTGGGGATCGCATTGTTCGCGGTTGACGAGGCGCATTGTGTATCGCAGTGGGGTCATGATTTCCGTAAGGAGTATCAGCAGCTCTCGGTATTGAATAAGCGATACCCCAATGTGCCGCGCATTGCGCTGACGGCGACAGCAGATATGCGCACGCGGCGCGAAATCATCGAGCAACTCGATCTGCACACGGCCGATGTGTTCATCAGCAGTTTCGATCGGCCCAATATTCGTTACACGCTGGCCGAAGGCCGCGACGCGCGCACACAACTGTGGCGTTTTCTTGAGCGCGAGCATCCACGCGATGCGGGCATCGTCTACTGCCTGTCACGTCGCAAGGTCGAGGCCGTGGCCGAATGGCTTACCAATAAAGGGCGCGACGCGTTGCCCTACCACGCCGGCTTGGCGGATACGATTCGACAGCAGCACCAGCAGCGCTTTTTGCGTGAGGACGGTTTGATTATCGTCGCTACGATTGCGTTCGGTCTCGGTATCGATAAACCCGATGTGCGTTTCGTCGCCCATCTAAGTCTGCCCAAGAGCGTCGAGGCTTATTATCAGGAAACCGGCCGCGCAGGGCGCGATGGCGAACCGGCCAACGCATGGATGGCGTATGGGTTGCAGGATGTCATTACGCTGCGCCTGCTTGTACAGGGCACCGATGCGGAACAGCAATTTAAGCGCGTCGCCCACCACAAACTCGAGGCCATGCTCGGCCTGTGTGAACTCACCACGTGCCGGCGGCAATCGTTGTTAGCGTATTTCGGCGAAACGTTAGCCGCGCCCTGCGGCAATTGCGACAATTGTTTGAGCCCACCACAAACCTGGGACGGCACTACAGCAGCACAAAAAGCGTTGTCGTGCGTATACCGTACCGGCGAGCGCTTCGGTGTGAACTACGCCATCGACATACTCACCGGCAAGACCGACGAGCGCATCGAGCGCAATCGGCACGATACGCTCAGTACGTTTGGAATCGGTACCGAGTTATCCGCGGTGGAATGGCGGAGCGTGTTTCGGCAGCTCATCGCGCACGGCTATCTCCACGTCGATGCCGACGGTTTTGGCGTGCTGAAACTCACCGACCTGTGCCGCCCGCTGTTGCGCGGCGAAGCACAGATCGAATTGCGCATGCAACGCAAATCTGAGAAAACGAAGGCACCGATACGACGAATCGCGCTGGAAGCGGTAGACGAATCGCTATTCGAAGCACTGCGGACGTTGCGCCTGGATCTTGCACAACAACAAGGCGTGCCACCTTACGTCATATTTCACGACAAGACATTGCTCGAAATGGCGCGGCAACAACCCCAGGATCTCGACGCACTGCATGCCGTATCGGGCGTCGGCGAACAGAAACTGCGGCGTTATGGCAACGCGTTTCTCGAATCGATCGTTGCGCACTCGGCGAGTGCCGTAGAAACCGAATCCGCGTAATTCATACCGCCGGCTTTCGGCTTTGCCTCATCAGCCTACGCCGCTGCCCGCATGACTATACAACCACGGCACCGTGGGGCGGATAGAGCACAGCGAAATCCGCCGCAACGATTGCACAGTGAAAACTATCGTGATGCGGGCTCGCGGGTGGTAGCGACATGCAGCTTGCGAAACGTGAGATTGATCCGCGCGTTTACGGCGCGTTTTGTCTTCGGCACGCTGTGCTGCCAGTGATGTTGGGTCGGGCCGTGCATAACCAGTAACGAGCCGTGTTCGAGGTCGATAGCGGTCAGCGCCACATCCTTGCGGAACCGATGGCGCAGCACAAACCGGCGTTGCGCACCGAGCGACAACGAGGCGACAACGGGATTGACACCGAGCTCTGCTTCGTTGTCGCTGTGCCAGCCCATGCTATCCTGGCCGCTGCGGTATAGGTTCGCGAGCACACCGTTAAATTCGTGAGCCACGGTCTGTCCGATAGCACTTCTGATCGACGCTAAACATTCGGGCCATGCGCGTGGCTGATGCGTAAGCCCGGAGTACGTATACGGCACATTGCCGTACCACGCGGCGAGCCGTGGCGACGGCATCTCACGACCGAATAACGTAACCAGCGGTTGCTCCCAGCGCAGCGTGTCCAATAGCTGAGCAAATAATTTCCGGGCCGCATCGGCTGTTAGGAATCGCGGGTAGTAGTCGATGCGTGCGTCCACCAGCGACAACGATTCGCATCGGTTATCGGATCGCGCGCCGTAGGTCACACCCTGGCCGCGTGCGTCCTCAACCACGTCGGCCCCATGGAAACTCATCTGCCGATGGCAACTGTCCGCCATCGCTGAGATCTTCAGCGATACGTAGGCCCTCGTTCCATTTGGCGGTACGCTCACCGCGTGCCAACGCACCAATCTTGAGCTGAGGCAGGCCCCAACCAACGGCGAGATGCACGATAGTCGTGTCTTCAGTCTCCCCGGAACGCGCCGACGCGATCGCCCCCCAACCCACGTCGCGTGTAGCGTCCACAGCGGCACGGGCTTCGGTAAGGGTGCCCACTTGGTTCGGTTTGATCAGCGCGGCATTACCCGCCCCCTGCTCGGCCGCATCGCGAATCCGCGCGGCCGACGTCACCACAATGTCGTCGGCGACAACTTGTACGCATGGACCAACCGCTTCGGTAAATTGCCGCATGCCTTCCAAATCGTGTTCTGCACATGGATCCTCGACCGACACCACCGCGAAGCGCTGCACCCAGGTGCATAATAACTCCACCCATTCATCGCGGTCGCATCGACGTTGTTCGCTGTTCAGCACGTAGTGCGAATCGCGCCACAACTCGCTCGCCGCGACATCCAACGCGATTCCAACGTCGTTGCCGGGCACGAACCCCGCGTCTTCAATAGCCTGAGTTAGGAGTTCCAATCCTTGTTCGTTGCTGTCGAACTCGGGCCAGTATCCGCCCTCGTCGGCAAGGCCGTGCCGGCGTCCGCCGCACTCCAATAGCGCCCCGGCCGATCGATAAATGTCCGCGGTCCACTCCAGGGCTTGTGCATAACTGTTCGCGCCGATCGCAATGACCATAAAATCCTGAATATCGACTCGGCCACCAGCGTGCGCGCCGCCGCCGAAGATCTGAATTTCCGGCAACGGTACGTGGACGGGACTGCCGGCCGATAGCCAACACCACAACGGCATACCGGAAACTTTGGCTGCTGCGTGTGCAGCCGCCATCGACACCGCGGTCATGACGTTGCCGCCGATCTGCGACTTTTGTGGGTCGGCATCGAGCGCGATCAAGCGCGCATCCACGTCAGCTGTATCCGTAGTATCGGCGCCGTGTAATGCCGCGTTGACTTGCTGTTCGACGACATCCACCGCTCGGCGCACTCCAAGCCCTGCCAAACGATCACCACCGTCGCGCAACTCGATGGCTTCCGCGCGGCCCATCGATGCGCCTGCCGGCGCCACGGCACGGCCACACACACCGCTGGTAAGTTTTACATCCACTTCCAGAGTCGGCCGACCCCGAGAGTCCCAGATCTCACGCGCGGTCACATTTTGAATCCGCGTTGTCATGACACGACCTCACTGCACCATTGTTCGAGTATGCGTTCGATATGTGCGCTCGGTTCGGTCAGCATTGCGCGCGCGCAACGCCGCACACGTTCGATGTTCACCGCGTTGGTCAGGTATTCGACCGGCGACTTACCATCGATACGAGCCAGCGCGAGCGCAGGCAACAGATGAGCGGTGCGGCGTTCCAGCGCTTCGACCGGCTCCCAGGTCACGTGCAACCGGTACGCCTCGTACAATCGCCGGTACGAGTCAGTCAATGCGGCCACCGCATTCGGCACCCACAGACACTTCAACAATAAATGATTCAGGCAGAACGCGAGGTCGAAGGCCGGATCGCCGTACCACGCACACTCGGCATCGATAAACACGGGCCCACGTGCGCCCACCAGAATATTTTTCGGACTCACATCGCCATGCACCAGTGCCAAACGGGTCTGCGAAGTGATATCGACAAGCGCGCGAATCACGTGAGCGAGGTCGGCATGCACGCACGCGGTCGATTCGAGATAGGGCGAAAGCCGGATGGCATAAAATATTTGATCGCTGGCGAAACATTCCGCCAGATCGGGTCGCCCCGCCGTCGCCGCGTGAATCGCACCAAGGCGGTCGCCGACTTGCAGCGCGAACTGCGCATCGACCCGACCCTCGTAGAGTTCCTGCTTCCAGCACGGATACTGCTCGGGCGGCAGATACTGCATCGCGAACAACCCGCTCTCGGCATCTCGCCCGTACACGGCAGGCACCGCATCGGCATGAATTCCGGCCACGGTCTGCAACCAGCGATATTCGTACTCGTTGCGTTCGACAGGCACCTGCCAATCAGAGTCAACCCGCAATTTCGCCAACGCGCGCTTCGCGCACAGCGACCGTGTGTCGAGATCGATCTTCAGAATTTGCGATGACACCCCACCGCTCAGCGGCCGCATACTCACGATACGCTCGCTGGAATCGATACTGCCGCTGCGCACCAGCGCGGCATGCATCGCGCGCGGGTCGTCTGCTAATGCCACGGCGGCCAACTACGCCCCCGCGCGCCGCGCGCGCCGCCCTCCCTTGCGCGTGGCCTTGCTGTGGAGCGCCACCTTGGTAATAAGCTCGACACCGTGCACATGCGCGTAGTGGCAATCCACCAGCGGTTGCGATTTACTCGTGGCGCCGCCAGCTCCGTCAAGTACCAGCAATCCGTCGTCACTCAGCAACCGCACGCAGCGCTCGAGCAACGTATCGGTGATACTGTCCATGCCCACGAAGATGAGGTTGAAACGGTGCCGCGCCACATCATCGAGAAACTGGTTCGGGTTCTGCCGGTGCAGCGCTATACGAATATCATTCTTAAATATCGGTTCAATGGGTGCCAACGGCACGTTGTCGTCGATATTCAGGATCAAACGCGCGGTGATATCCATGCCGTCAATCACCCACGGCGCGTACTGCAAACTCTCCGCACCAATCTGTAACACCACGGCGTTCGGGTTCAGCGCCGCCAATACGCGCAGCAACGATCCTACCCGGCCGTCGCTATCCACCGCGATACCGCACCCGCTGAGGTCGCGATGTACCGCTGCTAATGCTGCGGGCGGTGCGGATACCGTCACATCAACGGCTCGAGAAGACAGTTCACGGGAATCTCGACCACCGATACCGGATTCGGCAATCCGAGCACCATCGACACGACATGCGCGACGGACTCAGGCTGAGTCATATCGGCATGCGGAGTGCTCGCACTGGCCGTCATATCGGTGGCCACATAACCGGGGCAGATCGCCGTGGTGCGGATGCCGTCGTCCCAACCGGCATAACGCACGGCATGGGTTAATGCCATCGCGGCATGTTTAGTCATGCCATAACCGCCGAACGCTTCACCCTTTATGCGCTTGCCGGCTAACGAAACGATATTTACGATGCGGCCCGTACCGGCCGCACGCAATTCTGACAGCGCCGCACGAATCACGCGTAGCGGTCCTTTGACGTTGACCTCCCACATTTCGTCGAGTGCGGATTCGTCGGCGTCATCAAGCCGAAATTCGTGCATGATGCCGGCGTTATTGATAACGCCATCGATACGACCGAAGTGTTCCATCGTGGCATGCACCCAGGCCGACGCGGCATCCCGATCTTTGGCGTCGTAGCAATTCCCCATGGCCCGGGCACCATCCATGACCGACAACACCGGCGCCAGAGTTTCGATGTCGCGTGCGCCAAGACTTATGCTGTAACCGTCGGCGTAGAGACGCTCGGCAATGGCCTTACCGATGCCGCGGTTGGCGCCGGACAAAAGCAATACTCGTCCGGTCGGATTGAGTTGTGTTTCGGACATGGGTGACCTCGTATTCGTCGTGTAACATCCGTGCTAATCAGGCTCTGCGCAAGCCCCCGCCCAGGGCGACATGATAAACGCCGCACCCGAAGTGCGGCGCGCGGCCGGATCGTAGCCCACAACATTCGGGCACGCAAAATAATTCGGGTACACGCGATTCTGCACTACATCGATACTAAAACACTCGCGCAGCGCGGCGATGATGCTGTCGTCGAACCGATCGTCCACCGTGACGCGGGATGACCCACCCACATCGATCCGAGGTGCATCGAGCAGGCAATCGACCGACATCCCGAAATCGATTACACCCGACGTCAATTGCAATACCGCCGGCATAATTCGGCGGCCGCCGGAAGCCCCGAGTGCATATCGGCTACCGTCAGCACGGATAACCAGGGCTGGACACATATTCGATAACGGTCGTTTTCCGGGCGCTATCGAATTCGGTCGGCCCGGGCGTGGATCGAACCACATCACGCCGTTGTTCATTAATATGCCGGTCTGCGGTAGCACGACCTTAGAACCGAATATTGATAATAGCGTTTGCGTGAGCGCGACGAGGTTGCCGTCGCGGTCGGCGACGCTGATGTGGGACGTACACGCCGGCGCCCGCGAGTCGTCATGGTCACCGAGTGTAGCGAGCCGCTGCGCATACGCGGCGGTCAACGCTTCGGCGTAGGCCGTCACATACTCGGCGTTTGGTGCCGACGACGTGGCCGCGCTGCAACGTTGTTCGAGTCGACCCAGCGCATCGCGAAATGTGGGTCCGGCAGTCAGGCCAGGCGCCATACCGATCGTCGCATCGCGATAGCTAAACGTTTCAATCGGAGTAACTCGGGCGTTGTAACCGGATAAGTCGTCAGGCGCGAGGCGGATTCCGAGTGCGTTCGCATCGTCTAGAATTCTTGCCGCGATTTCGCCTTCGTAAAAATCCCGAGGACCGGCATCGGCGAGTCGACGCAGCGTTTCATTCAGCGATCCGTAGGATAATATTGGCACCGGACCACCCCACTCACCGACCGGTGCGAAACCTCCGGGCAGATAAACACGCCGGCTCTCGGTGTAGCGCGAAAGCATCGGCGCCGCCGATGCGATCTTAAGACTCGCGAACCAATCCACCGCCAGCCCAGCATCTGCCAGCTCGATAGCGGGTGCCATTAACTCGGCAAACGGTCGCGTCCCAAATCGATCCAAGGCCGTCGCTAACCCGGCGACGTGCCCTGGCACAGCCACCGAATACGGTCCACTCACGTTGCGGTCGTCCAGCACCGATTGCCACTGAAACAAATCCGGGCCGACGCCTTCCCGCAACGGATAATCGGCCGGGTCCAAGGCCGCGGATGCACGCACCCCGAAGTCGACCGCATGCCACTCGTTACTTGCCGCGAGATACACGAGCAGGTAGCCGCAACCACCAATGCCGCTCATCCATGGTTCCAACACACCGAGCGCAAAACCCGTGGCGACCGCCGCATCCACCGCGTTGCCGCCGTCGCGCAA
>CAXMMZ010000254.1:0-5311 GCA_964194565.1 Arenicellales bacterium | reverse complement strand
ATGTAATATATAAATATTATGCATATTTTCTCAACATCGCAACGACATATGTGTAAGGTTCGCGGCATGAAGCGCTATTCGATATTTAGCTTGGCCCGCAACGCGTGGTCGCGCCAACGTGACTGGCAACCGGTTTGGCGTTATCCAGAGCCCAAGCCGGCCTACGACGTGATCATCATTGGCGCTGGTGGCCATGGCTTAGCGACAGCCTACTATTTAGCCAAGGAACACGGCATCAGCAACGTGGCAGTGTTGGAAAAGGGTTGGCTGGGCGGCGGCAACACCGGGCGAAACACGACGATCGTGCGTTCCAACTATATGTTGGACGGCAACGCGCAGTTCTATGAACACTCTCTGAAATTGTGGGAGGGATTATCGCAAGAATTGAATTTCAACGTGATGTTTAGCCAGCGCGGTATGATCAATCTCGCCCATACCGATCCGCAGCTCGATGCATTCGCGCGCCGTGGCAACACGATGCGACTCAATGGCATCGATGCGGAAATGCTGACCCGGGATCAGGTGCAAGCGGCGGTGCCGTTGCTGGATTGCTCTGCCGATACTCGTTACCCGGTGATGGGTGGATTGATACAACGTCGTGGTGGTACCGCGCGGCACGATGCGGTGGCGTGGGGATATGCCCGGGCCGCCGACGCGCGGGGCGTTGATATAATCCAGAACTGTGAGGTGACCGGTATCCGCCGCGATGGCAATAGCGTCGTTGGCGTTGAGACGACGCGCGGTAATATCGACGCGAAAAAAATCGGAATTGTGGTAGCCGGTAACAGTTCGCGGTTGGCCGCTATGGCCGGCATGCGGTTACCGATCGAATCCCATGTGCTGCAGGCGATGGTCAGCGAACCCATTAAGCCATTACTAGACACCGTTGTAACCTCCGGGGCGGCGCACCTTTATATCAGCCAGACCGATAAGGGCGAGCTCGTGTTCGGCGGTGATCTAGATGGCTACAACTCCTACGCACAGCGCGGCAATTTGCCGTTGATCGAACACGTCGTACAGGCCGCGGTCACGATGTTTCCGTGTCTGAGCCGCTTGCGACTGATGCGGACCTGGGGCGGTGTCGTGGATATGACGATGGACGGCAGTCCCATCATTGGTAAGTTACCGGTCGAGGGCTTGTACCTTGATGGCGGCTGGTGCTACGGCGGCTTCAAGGCGACCCCCGGCTCGGGATGGTGTTTTGCACATACCATTGCGCAAGATCGGCCTCATGAACTGAATGCGGCGTTCACGTTGGAACGTTTTCACAGCGGCCATTTACTGGACGAAAAAGGCGTCGGTGCTACGCCCGGTGCCCATTAGGCCGATATCATGCTGTTAATTCGTTGTCCTTGGTGCGGTGAACGCGCGCAAACCGAGTTTACCTATGGTGGTGATGCCACCGTAGTACGACCCGATCCCGATGCCGTGTCGCTGACGGAGTGGTCGGATTATGTTTATCTGCGTGACAACCCGCGCGGGCCACATACCGAATGGTGGCATCATTCGATGGGGTGCCGGCGGTGGATCAAAGTGCATCGCAACACCTGGACCCATGAAGTCTTAGATTCGGGCCCGCCTGCCGCGAACTTCGATGGAGAGACGCAATGAGTCAACGGTTTCGGGCCGCCGCCGGTGGTCATATCGAGCGCGAGCAACCGTTGCGGTTTCGCTTTGACGGTCAATCGCTGCAGGGTTATCGAGGCGACACGCTGGCGTCGGCGCTGTTGGCGAACGGCGTACGGGTGGTAGGCCGCAGCTTTAAGTATCATCGGCCGCGTGGCATCGTCGGATCCGGCGCCGAAGAACCCAACGCCATGGTTACGCTCGGTTCTGGGCCACGTCAGGAACCGAACCTGCGTGCCACCCAGGTCGAGTTGTTCGATGGGTTAACGGCCGTGAGTCAAAACCGTTGGCCATCGTTGGATTGGGACGTGAGCGCGATCAACAATCTGTTGTCGCCCCTGTTACCGGCTGGATTTTACTACAAAACATTCATGTGGCCGGCGTCGTGGTGGATGCGTTATGAATACCTGATTCGCCGTGCGGCGGGCCTTGGCGTTGCCGCACGTGAACCAGATGTCGATCGTTACCAGAAGCGGTATGCGCATTGCGACTTATTGGTGGTGGGTGCCGGTGCGGCGGGATTGATGGCGGCGTTGTCGGCCGCACGCAGTGGCGTTCGGGTCACGATTGTGGATGAGAATCCGGAATTTGGCGGCGCGTTGCGTTGGGCGTCTGAGGTCATCGATGAGCAACCGGCATGGCAGTGGGTGCAGGCCTGTGTTGCCGAACTGACGGCGATGTCCAATGTACGGATGCTCAAGCGCGCCACGGCATTCGGATATTACGATCAAAATCTGGTTGCGGTCAGCGAACGCTGTACCGACCATATCGCCGATCCTCCCGCGTTCGAGGCGCGGCAACGAATATGGTGGATTCGCGCACAGCGTGTTGTGCTCGCAACCGGCGCACTCGAACGACCGTTGGTGTTCGCTGGCAACGATCGACCGGGGGTAATGCTGGCATCCGCCGCGGCGGGTTATGCCGTGCAGTACGCGGTTCAGTGCGGCAAGCGCGCGGTGTTGTTCACCAATAATGACAGCGCCTATGAGTCGCTTCCGGCATTGCAGCAAGCTGGAGTCGATATCGCCGGCGTCGTCGATGCGCGTGTAGACGGGCCCGGCACCCGGGCCGCGGAGCGCGCCAGCCACGTTGGCGGCGAGCGTTTCAACGGTTATCTCGTGGTACGAACGCGCGGCAGTAAAGCCCTGTCGGCGGTCACTATAATGCGTCGCAGCGGGGGCCAGCTCAGTGGCGACGAACGTCAATTGGAATGCGATTTGTTGTGCGTCTCGGGCGGCTGGAATCCGACTGTACACTTGTTTTCGCAGTCCCAAGGCAAGCTGCGTTACGATGCTGAAGCCACATGTTTCGTACCCGACGAGTCGCGCCAGGCGGAACGCTCGGTCGGTGCATGCCGGGGTGTTTTCGATTTGTCCAACTGCTTAACCGACGGTACCGAAACCGGCGTCGCAATGGCGCGTGAGCTCGGTGCGAATTCGGGCGTCGCGAGGGTGCCGGCCGTGGCGGGTGCAGTCGCGGCAGAGAATCCCATCGAAGCTCTGTGGCTCGTGCCGACGCCTGGCCGTCGTCGCCACAAGCGCTTTGTAGATTTTCAAAATGACGTGACCGCTGATGATTTGGGATTGGCGGCGCGCGAAGGCTATCGTTCCGTAGAGCATGTGAAACGCTACACGACGTTGGGTATGGGCACTGACCAGGGCCGTACCAGTAATGTCAACGGTCTGGCGTTGCTGGCCGCGACCTTGGGTAAGGATATTACCGATGTTGGCACGACAACATTTCGGCCGCCCTATACACCGGTAACGATGGGTGCGTTGGCGGCCGGTGAAACCGGTAGCCATTTTGCACCAGTACGGCGCACCGCGATGCACGATTGGCATTTGCGCGCCGGCGCGCAAATGGTTAATGCCGGGGTCTGGCAACGTGCACAGTTTTATGCGCAGCCGGGCGAGTCGATGATGGATGCCATCAATCGCGAGACCAAAAACGTGCGTACCGCGGTCGGTGTCGTGGACGTATCGACGCTCGGCAAGATCGAAATTCAGGGTCGCGACGCCGCCGAGTTTCTTGAGCGTGTTTATATCAATCGCTGGAAGTCGTTGAAGGTAGGGCGATGCCGCTACGGATTGATGCTCCGCGAGGACGGTTTGTTGATGGACGACGGCACCACGACTCGCGTCGCCGAACACGAATATTACATGACGACGACTACCGCCAGTGCCGGGCCGGTCATGCAGCATCTGGAATTTTATGCACAGACCGTATGGCCGGAATTGCACGTACATCTGACTTCGATTACCGATCAATGGGCGGGGCTCGCATTAGCGGGGCCCTATAGTCGCGACGTATTGGCAGCAGTGCTCGACGGTGCCAAGGTCGATAATGAGGCGTTACCCTATATGGGTTTTGTGGAAGCCTTTATTGCCGGTATGCCGGTACGCGTGTTCCGGATCACGTTCTCCGGCGAGTTGGCCTACGAGATTCACATACCTTCGGATTATGGCGAGCCGGTTTGGCAGGCGGTGCTGGACGCGGGCGAAAATCGGGGCATTATGCCGTACGGTACCGAAGCGCTTAGTGTATTGCGTATCGAAAAAGGACACATAGTCGGCGCTGAATTGGACGGCCGTACCGTGCCCGCGGACTTTGGTTTTGGTCGGATGCAGCGTCAGGACTCCGATTTTGTCGGTAAACGATCGCTCGAACGCCCGGCGTTCAACGAACCGCGTGCGCAGTTGGTCGGCCTGGTATCGCAGAATGGTCGCCATATACCGCGCGGCGCGCAGTTGCTGCAGCAGGCTGAGCCGACGGTGACTCCGGCCAACATGCTCGGCCACATTACATCGACGTGTTACAGCCCGAACCTTGAGCAAGAAATCGCGCTGGGACTATTGCAGAAACCCGGCGAGTATAACGACCGGATTCTATACGCGGTGTCGCCGTTAGCGGGTGAAAGTGTGCCGGTAAAGTTGACGAATCCGGTATTTATTGATCCAGAAGGAGTCCGGGCCCGTGGCTGATACGACTCCCACCGGTGCTACTCGCCAGTCCGAATTATCGGGTCATTACACACCAGGCCGATTCGGCACGCAACGCAGCACGGCGTCGGAATTGATCGTGGCCGAGCGGCGGCCACTCGCGATTGCGCAAATCAACGGCGCGCCGGAACCGGCGGCCCTTGCTGCGGCGCTAAGCGCCATGGGCGTCAAGACCCCACCCGAAGTAAATCGTGTACTGTCGATTGACGGATTTAGCTTGCTATGGAACGGCCCCGATATGTGGCTTGCGGAGTCGAACCAATCGGAGCCGCGAGCATTCGTGGCTGCGTTGCGTAGCGCGCTGGCCGATAGCGACGCAACGGTTACGGATCTTGCCCATGCGCGCACCGTGTTGCGGCTGCGTGGTGCGGCATTACCGGACTTGCTTTGCCAAGGATGTTCTGCCGATATCGAATCGCTGACGCCCGGCGATTGTATGGTCACGCAACTCGGCCACTTTAGTGTCTTGATCCACAGCTTTGACGGGCAATTCGGGATGGATATTTACGTATATCGAAGTTTCGGTCTCGCATTGTGGGAGTGGATCACGGCTGCAGCCGCGGAATTTGGATATCGGGTGCAACCTGTCGAAGTGTAATTTGTGCCGAGCGCAGCTCGGCGCTCGGCATTTACCCTATTGTGTGTATGTCCTGATCGCCGCCGACGCGCTGGTCGGCCTGCGGCGT
>CAXMMZ010000253.1:0-8139 GCA_964194565.1 Arenicellales bacterium | reverse complement strand
AAAGGAATTCTTTCCTATAACGGATCAAAAAACATGGCGTACATTCAAGCGACGTTTTCTGGCGGAAATGAAACAGACCGGACCTACTCGGGATCTGGATATTCTGGCCGCACTTTCTCATCAGACCAACTTCTCTATTGGATGCTATTGTGAAAATGAAATGCAGTGCCATCGATCTATTCTCCGAGATCTTCTTGTGAAAAGAGGAGCAGACATCAAGTGAATTCAGTAGCGCCGCCTTACAAATCGTTGCGGCGGACGTTCATAAGCGTCACATTTTTTGCTCTCGCAAAAACTGCGCCTCTTACAAACGCCGCAGAACTCCAGCGTTATATACAACGGAGAAAGTTGTGGTTACCAGTAACTCGCTAAGGTAAGTCCCCGGCTTTGCCGGGGGTCATTTAACTTATCCAGGGTTACCGGAAAGCGACGATTTGCTCCGCGATTTACGCAGAGATCCCGAAATCCATCGGTGGCGATCCGGTGATTTACGAGACGAAAACGGTGTTCGATCCGGATGCACCGGAAAACGCGTATTAAAGATATGCGCACCACCAAAGCGTTAGCGGAAATGGGGTCGTCGGCGCCGATCGGCAAGTGATCGAGAGGCCCTGTGCTTCACGCAGGGCCTCCTCGAAAATGGACGGTGGGCCGCCCAGAGCAGGTTGGGTGTCCTTAGGCTCGACCCATATCAGCCCAATTGAGGTTGCGTATTTGCCATGCTGCCCCGGGATTCGATGCGCTGCCACCACGCATTCAGGTTGGGTTTGTTTTCGAGGATGCCTTCGCTTTCGGGTGTGCCGACGAGGTACGCGAAGATCGGGGCCAAATGCAGATCGGCGAGGCTGAGCGCATCGCCCGCCAGGTATTCCCGCTCACCCAACATCCTTTCGAGCTCCTGCATGTTCTTATCTACCTCGGGAACCGCCGCCTCGATGATGGACTCATCAGCCGATCCACCCAACATCGGTTGCACCAGCCGCTGGACAACCAGGTCGGTGATTGTGCAAGGGTAAGTGTAGGAGTCGATGATGGAAATAATTTGGGTCATGCGCGCGCGTTGTGCGGGGGCCGTCGGTTGCAGCGATGGGCCGTCGAACGCCTCGTCTACATATCGCTCGATGGCGGCGGTTTCGTAGAGCATTAATTCGTCGTGTTCTAAAGCGGGCACCTTCGCGAATGGATGCCGGGCCACGTGCTCGCTAGGCATGCCTCCGCCAATAAAGTCAACCTCGACGAGGTCGTAGTCGACTCCTTTCTCCTCTAGGACTAGACGAGCGGCGCGGGTATAAGTGCTGTATCCGGGGCCATACAGGGTAGGCTTGGTCATATTCTCTCTCCTTTAGGTATTGTTGAATTCTCCCGGGGAGATTCGCTTGGTGGATAGTGTCGATCACGAATTTTGAGCCGGGCGACCCGATTATAACTCTACAGAACGCATCGGGACGATTCCCTGCGTAACCGGGCTACGGTAACGGCAAGCTCACGCCGTCAAGGGCGAACCCGATCCAGGCCGTCAACGTCGCGGGCCGTAACACAAATGCTGTCGAGAGAGCGTTCTTCATCGTATGGCCACGGGCAGCCACGGTGCATGGTGGCGCGCTCGTCCCATATAAGTACGTCGCCTTGCATCCATTGGTGGCGATAGACGTACTTCACCTGGGTTGTGAAGGCCATCAACTCCGTGACCAGCAATTCGCCTGCGGCCGCGGACAACCCCTCGACCGCCAACACGTGCGAAGCGATATAGAGCGCTTCCTCACCAGTCACGGGGTTCGGCCAGATCGCGCGCCAAGTCTGATCCTGCCACTGCGTAAACATCATGTCGTTGGCAAGTTTTTCTGAAATTTTCGCCCGAGAATGAGCGTAACGGTGTTTAAAAAGGGCATTTCCGGTCCGCGCCCGAAGTGAGTCCGGCATATCAGCCCATGCGGCACGCGTCGACACAAACTCGGTTTCACCGCCCGATGATGCCACTACTCGCGCCGCAAGAATATTCGCGAGTGCCGGACTCGGCAGAAAGGTGCTGTCGGTGTGCCACAGTTGATTGGCCTTAAGATGCATGAGATGGAGGTCTTGTTCGCTGACCAAACCGCCGTCGTGTGCACAATTCGACACCGGCGACACCCGCGGATCAGGGCCGTTGGAACCGCGTGAACGATCCTCAATCGGGCCGAACAGTTGTGCGAGTTTGATGTGTGCGGTGTCGCCGAAATCCTGGTCGCGAAACAACAGCAGCGAGTGGTGCTCGAACGCATCACGAATTGCCAGAAATCCATCCTCGGCAGTCACCCTAGCAAGTGGCACGTCGTGTACCTCGACGCCGAAACGATTGTGCAGGGCAGATAGTCGTAGCGATCGTGTCATTGATTAACCGTAGACTATCTGACTGTCGGGTGTCGCGGTAAGTATCGTACTCGTCATGAATTACAAATAAGACATTGAAAAGCCTGCTACTGGCTCGGTTTTCGACTGACGAGAAACACACCCATGCTGACCAGAATCAGAGCGACAAAGATGGTATCAGTCACTTTTTCATCCAAGATCAGCCAACCAAAAATTACACCGAATACCGGTGCCAAAAAACTGTAAGTAGCCATTTTGGAAGCGGGATAAACGGACAGTACCCAGAACCAGGTAAGAAAGCCAAGGCAAACCACGACCAACACCTGAAAGGCGAACACGATGACGATAGTAAGATTTACTTCGCGTACCAGCTCCCCGAAATACGGTGCAACCATCAACAACAGAATTGCCGATACTGCCAATTGATAGAGCAACTGCATTTCCGGACAGGATTTCGACAACCGGGTTGTTCGGGCAACGATAACAATCCCCGACCAGAGCATCGCACCTAGCAAGCAGAATAAATCTCCAATAATCGCCAGCTCGCTTGTGGGTGACTGATTATTTGAAAGGGCTAATGCCACGCCTCCAATTGCGAGCAACAAACCGACAATACCGATTGGTGTTAATCTCTCTCCAGGAATGAGAAAGTGCGCAGCGATAGCCGTCCAAAATGGCATCGTATAGAAAAAGATTGAGGCCCGTGAGACGGATGTGTAATCAAGTCCCTCGAAGAGCAACAGGAATTCAGTGCCAAACAATATTCCGGCCAGAATTCCTGGCCAAAAGCTACCGTCCCGTACGGATAGATTTTTTTTCATCAACAACGCGTAACACAAAACAGGGAGGAAAGCGTATGCCGAACGAAGCCCCGCCTGAAATACCGGATGCAGGCCGGTGTTGACAATTTTGACGGTGACCTGATTTGCGCCCATTAAAGTAGATACGAAAATCAGTAAAAGCGCCCCAAAAGCGTCGATATGGTTTTTCCGTTTCATCTTCTGCTGAGTTGGATAACGAAACTTTCATTTCGGCATCGTTCGGAATCGACGCAAACGATGTTCCGCTCACGGCACTGCTGTGTGTGAGCTGACGTATAGTATATTCTGTCGCGTGTGGTATTTACTGCTAGTGTTTTGGTACAGGTATCGACGTAGGCATCGCTTCAGAGAATATCCGAATTCCACCGTGCCTCTAAGTTTTGGAGTTAAATAATCATGACCGATGACACAATTCACTATCCGGACGAATTTGCCGACCGCCTGGAAATTCTGTGGGGTGAGGGATTCCTGTCACCGGGAGGCGCCGCAGAAGTCGGGGAAGTGTTAAAAGGTATCGACCTCACCAATAAGTCGGTTCTCGACATCGGCTGTGGAACTGGCGGTGCAGCACTTGAAATGGCGCGCGAATATGGCGCCGGGCACGTTATTGGAATCGATGTTGAGCCACAACTAATCGAGCGTACTCAGCGTCGAATTTCGGACGCCGGGGTCGCCGATACGGTTGAATTGCAACTCGTTGCGCCTGGACCATTAGATTTTCACGACAATGCATTCGATGTGGTATTCAGTAAAGATTCGATCGTTCATATTCCCGATAAAGATGCAATTTTTCGGGAAATTTTGCGCGTACTTCGACCCGGCGGTGTGTTGGCCGCCAGTGACTGGCTGGTAAGTGACAACGCAGACACTTTGCCTGAGTGGGTGCGGTTTTGTGAGTTTGGGTACTTATCGTTTGCGGTCGCAACTTCGCACGAGACCGAAACCGTAATGAATAATGTGGGATTCGAACGGATTACAACCGTCGATCGAAACGCGTGGTACGCATCGACAATAGTTCAAGAGGTTGAACAACTGACAGGCCCGTTGAGAGCGCGGATACTTGAGGTGGTGGATGAGAAAGTGTATGAAAGCTGGATGGATGTGCGGCGTGCGTTGCGTGATGCGGTCACGGTTGGCGCGATGAGGCCCACCCATATCCGCGGCTACAAGCCCAAATGAATCATGGATTATTCAGGGTCGACTAGTTACCATCGAATTAGCAAATTGCGCTAATTTTTATAGCGCAGTCCGGCGAGATCGATTTCCGGAGTGCGTCCGGCAATCAGGTCGGCGGTGATACGCGCTGAGCCGCACGCCATTGTCCAACCTATATGTCCGTGTCCGCTATTGACAAATAGATTGGCATACCCGGTCGCCCCGAAATACGGCGTACCGTGTGGCGTCATTGGGCGTAGGCACGACCAATAATCAAGCGTGTCGTAGTCGCCACCTTCGGGAAGTAAACCACGCACTGTCTGCAGCATGGCATTGAAGTCACGCGGTCGATGCGTCGTGTCATAGCCCGCAAATTCCGCAATGGCGGTAACCCGAAAGCGCTGGCCGAGCCGAGTATAGGCGACGAGGTTGTCTTCGTCGACCGCACCGAGCCGCGGCGCGGTATGGCGCTCGTCACTGGGCATCGTGACCGAGTAACCTTTGACCGGATAGATAGGCAAGTCGATGCCGAGCGGACGAAGCAGCGAAGCGCTGTAGGGTCCTAGCGCGAGGACAATAGCGTCGCCGGTGAATTCGCCGCGGTCGGTTCGCACGCCTCGGATTTTCCTCGCGTTAACTTCCAAGCGCTCAATTTTTGTGCCGTATTCAAACTTTACACCTTGTCCGGCGCAGATACGGGCGAGATTCACGGTAAATAAGTGCGAATCGCCACTTTCGTCGGTCGGGCAGTATACGGCGCCCGCAATCTGATCCTTGTTGGCGGTATACGCGGGATCCAGTGCGGCCACCTGGTTTCGATCCAACACTTCGCACTGCTGGCCATGCTCTACTAACAACTGCATGTGTTCGACACCGCGATCCAACGTTTGCTGGGATCGATACAGATACAGTAGCCCGGCGATAATCTGGTCGTACTCGACACCGCTACTCGCGACCACCTCGTGTAGGCGCTGTTGCGAGTAGGCACACAATCGATGTTTCCGCAACGAGTTTTCATGTGCCTTCGCATGCGTACATTGGCCGATGAAGCGTGCGGTCCACTTCCAGAATTCGAGATCGGCTTTGAGTCGCAATCGAAACGCCTGGTCGTTGCGGAACAGCGATTTGAGCAAAATCGCCGGCACTTTCGGCGATGCCCACGCAAACGCGTGGCCTGGTGCGATCAGTCCGGCGTTGGCGAAACTCGTTTCCTGTGCAGGCTCGTCATGGCGTTCGATTACGGATACTTCATGGCCGTCGCGCATGAGTTCGTAGGCCGTCGTGACCCCAATCACTCCAGCGCCGAGTACCAGGACGTTCACAATCGGTCCCGCTACGGCGATTAATCCAGTGCCGCGATCACACCTATCTCCACGGTAAACTGCGGCGCCGCCAGCTTCGATTCGACACAGGCTCGGCCCGGTGTGTGACCCGGCGCGACCCAGGTGTCCCAGATCGAATTCATTTCGTTAAAATCGCCCATATCAGTGAGCCAAATCGTCGCCGACAGTAATTTGCTCTTGTCGGTCCCGGCCTCGGCCAGCAATGTGTCGATGCGCGCGAGGATATTCGCGGTTTGCTTGGCGGTGGATTCGCCGGGTGCGTCGATGGCCACTTGGCCGGCCGTGTACATGGTATTGCCATGGACGACGGCCTGGCTCATGCGCTCGCCAACCTGGATGCGTTTAATACTCATTGCTTGTCTCCTGTCAGGATGAAGTGTAAATCGGTCACGAAATATGGCATGAGAGCTTTGCACGAGCGATCTTTTATCCCTGCGCGGCGTTGAAAATGTGCTCGAATGTTCATTGACTTAACGTAAACTGCGCATCTGCGTACATTTTCGCCTTGCTCAGGAACAAAATCTCATTCGTGCAAAGCACTCAGCATATGATACTCGATACCGGGCAATCCTATCCGATTGGAGGCTTCCCTTGAACTATTTCTGCCAGCGAGGCTACCATGCTCCAGCGCAGGCGTGTGCTACTGTAATACGCCTTCGCTTATGAGCGTTACGACAATTGTTGTTGACGGTGGGCACGTGGTCCCGTCGTTATATATATTGAATCAGAGCTATTGCCCATGGATTTTAGGTTAACTCCTGAAGTTATCGATTTTCAGCAACGCATCCGTACGTTTGTGGATGCATACTTATTGCCGCTCGAAGGGCAAGCGGATGCGTACGATGACGGCGAAAATCTCGCGTCGCCGTATTTTGAGCAGTTGCGTGAGGGTGTCCGCGGCGAAGGCCTATGGTGTCTGCAAATGCCCGTTGCGCGAGGTGGACAAGGACTCAGCACCGTGGGAATGGCGGTATGCTACGAAGAAATGGGTCGTTCCATTTTCGGCCCGGTGTTGTTCAATAGCGCGGCGCCCGATGACGGCAATATGATGGTGCTGGAGCGGGTCGCGAGCGATGCCCAGAAAGAACGCTGGTTGCAACCGATCGTCGATGGGGAAGTCCGTTCGTCCTTCGTGATGACGGAACCCGCGCCGGGTTCGGGCTCAGACCCGGCCGGGATGATGCGCACCACGGCAACCCGGCACGGCGACCGCTGGATTATTCGTGGCCGCAAATGGTTTATCACCGGTGCCGGTGTCGCGCAGCATTTTATTCTGATCGCACGCACATCGGACGACCCGCGCCGTGGATTGACTGCATTTATATTCGACCGTGACGATCCGGGTTGGCGTATCGTCCGGCGTATACCGATTATGGGCCCAGAAGAACACGGCGGCCATTGTGAGCTCGAATTCGATGGGTTGGAAATTCCTGATGCGAATCGCTTGATGGAGGTGGGCGACGGGCTAAAGCTTACCCAGATTCGTTTGGGCACAGCGCGATTGACGCATTGTATGCGCTGGTTGGGATTGGCAAAGCGATCGTTGGAAATCGCATCGGCCTACGTTACTGAGCGCTCCGCATTTGATTCGCAATTGTCGCGACACGAGGGCGTACAGTGGATGCTCGGCGAGGCAGCTATGGACATTCACACCAGCCGATTGCTCACGATGCACGCCGCATGGAAACTCGACCAAGGCGATTTCGCCCGCCAGGAGGTCGCGATGGCGAAGGTGGCCGTTGCCGATACCCTGCACAAGGCCGCGGATACTGCCATTCAGCTTTGCGGCGCGCGCGGGTATTCGCGGGACACCGTGCTGGAGTGGATTTATCGTTATGCGCGCCAAGCGCGTTTGGTTGACGGCGCTTCGGAAGTGCACAAGATGGTGTTGGCTCGCGTTTTGTTAGACAAAGCCAGCGACTTTTGGTCGTGGGGGTGAGCGTCGCGGATTGGCGCGCCGCCATCGCCCAGTTCGTTGCTGAACACAGCGCAGCCAGTGCGGTAGACATCGCCGACATACATCAACTCGGCGGTGGTGCTATCCAAGAGAACTACGGGCTCGACGTACGAATCCGCGGCGGTGCTTTTGCCGGGCGCCATGCCTGGGTGCTTCGCAGTGACGCACAGTCGCGGGTCGCGGCCAGCCACAGTCGCGCGCAAGAATTCGCGTTGATGCAAGTGGCCCACGATGCGGGTGTGTTGGCACCGCAACCGCTGTGGCTATGTGCCGACCCCGGCCTGATAGGGCGACCATTTTATTTAATGCAACAGTTAGCCGGTACGGCTGCGGCTCGTGATGTAGTCCGCGGCAATTGGACCGACGCCCAACGTAACGGTCTCGCACGGCGCTTGGGTCAAGAACTCGCTCGCATCCATCGGATACGGCCGCCACAGCCGCTGCTGTCGAATCTACCAGAGCCGGGGATTGCCCCGGCGCGAAGCCGCGTGCAACAGTATCGACAATGGTTGGACCG
>CAXMMZ010000252.1:0-13364 GCA_964194565.1 Arenicellales bacterium | reverse complement strand
CTGAGCATAGTCTACTCCGATATCGCGCAATTTTTCGAGGGTATGCCGATTCTCAACATATTCGGCGACGGTTTTCTTGCCCATCACCTTGGCGACATCGTTTATGGATTTAACGATAGCGAAATTTACTGGATCGCTATCTACGCCTTTTACAAACGCGCCATCGATCTTGATATAATCGATGGGCAGTGCCCGCAGATATGCGAACGAGGACAACCCTATACCGAAATCGTCGAGAGCGAATCGGCACTTGCGACGGCTTTTGATGGTTTCAATAAAACGCGCGGTGTTTGGAAGATTCGCGATAGCGGTGGTTTCGGTAATCTCAAAACAGATCTTTTCCGGAGGAATTCGGGTTTTATCGAATAAGGCAAACAAAAACTCCTGGAATTCCTTGTCACCCAGCGATTGACCAGACACATTAATCGCACATAGATACAACTCCCGCACGTGATCGGGGTGGTCCGCCAACCATTCAAAGGCCCGCTCTATAAACCAACTGTCAATGCGGGTCGCGAGGTTATAGCGTTCCGCGGCAGGAAGAAACATTCCGGGCAGAATCTGGTCACCGTCTTCGTTCTGCATACGCAGCAATAATTCGTAATGGTGGCCGCGCTGACCGTTTAACGACGCAATCGGTTGGTAGTGCAAATGAAAACGCTGCTCCTCAAGGGCTCGAGAGATCTCAGCGACCCATTCCATTTCCCCCATCCGATGTGCCAATTGATGATCGTCCTCGCGATACACATGAATGCGATTGCGACCTTCGTCCTTGGCCAGATAACACGCTGCATCGGCAGCACTCAGTACGTCGGTAATACTGCCGCTAGTCGCGTTGATCGGCACCAGACCGACGCTGACGCCGATACTCAGCACTTTGCCTTCCCAAACAAATCGAAATTCCTCGATCTTACGTCGCAGAGAGTCGGCGACTTGCTTGGCACGATCGATGGTGCAGTCTTCCAGCACTATGCCAAACTCGTCGCCGCCAAGGCGTGCTAACGTATCCTGTGCCGCCATGCCCATCGTCAACCAACGCCCGAGACGCTTGAGCAGTTCGTCGCCAGCAATATGTCCACAGGTATCGTTAATCACTTTAAATTGGTCGAGATCCATATATAACAACGCGTAAGCGCCACCTTGCTCTGACGCTCGCTCCAACACCGTCCGTAAGCGCCGCTCAAACTCGCCGCGGTTAAACAACCCGGTAAGAGCGTCGTGGGTCGCTTGATAGGTCAACTTCTCAGATAAGCGACGCGCTTCAGTCATGTCTTCACAGGCCACCAATACATGAGTGTGGCCGTCCAGCGCATCCACAACACGCCCCGATTCCCGCACCCACATCAAAGAACCGTTTTTCTTTATTACCCCAAGTTCCCATCGATGTACTTTGTCGGGCGCACCCACACAGGCATTAAAATACTCTTGATATTGCTTATCGTCGTCGTGAATGCCGGCTGCACTCAAGCCAACCAATTCATCGACGGTATAACCGAGCTGGGTAGCGCCAAAACTATTCACAGACTCAATTACGCCATCGGATGAGATCGTGAAGAACATAGACGGCGTAAAATCGTAGAACGTTCGGAACCGGGCTTCACTGGCCCGCAAAGCCTGCTCGGCCTGGTGACGCTCGGCGATTTCGCTCTGCAGCGCTTCATTGGCTTGAACAAACTCGGCGGTACGCTCGGCGATGCGTTGCTCCAACCCTGCACGAGCTTCCTGCAACGCCGACACGGCCTGCTTGCGGGACAACTGGGTGCGTATCCGCGCAATCAATATCGCGTAATCGATGGGCTTGGTGACATAGTCGTTCGCACCGAGTTCAAGCGCCTGCACCACATCCTCGATGTCGTGCTTTACGGTCACCATAATGACCGGCAACTCGATCTCGGCAAACTGCGCGCGAATTTGTTTAAGGACTTCGATACCGTTCAGATCCGGCATAACTATATCGAGAACGACGAGATCGAAGCTCCGCTTGGCGATCAGTGCCACCGCGTCCCTGCCCCCGACTGCCTCGGTAATCGCGTAATTCTGCTGTTCCAGGACTGCTTTGAGCAGCGCCCGACTGGTAGGCCGGTCATCGACGATCAACACCGATGCGGAGCCGCCTTCAACGAACTCCGCATGCGATTCGACTTTGTCTACCGCTGTCATCAGCGCGATGATCTCTTTACGAGACCGCGCCACATCGGCGCTCCGCTGTACATCAAATCGACTGACATGAATTTAGGGCCCTCAGAACAACTTAGCGGCGCAGTGTTCAATAATTTGATAATCCACCTTAGGGGATTTAATAGACCATCGGTGCGATTTTCGGTAATAACGTCCGCTGCCCGGGCTCATCGTGTCGATCAGCGGGCAGCGTAGGCGCCCCACGCCACCGCGCCTGCGGGGCGTGTCCGGGGCCGGGCTGCGGCGAACGTTAACCCAGCCGTTGCTGGGTTTGGTTCTTACGTTGGGCGCGAATCAGATAATCCATATGCCGCAGGTCGGACTCGCTCAAACCGAGCGCGGTTTCGACCCAGATTTCCACGGATTTGCGCATATCGTCGTAATCGATTGGTGTTGACTGCTGCACGAGCCGGCGTAATCCGGCTTCGCCATGGGCCTGTTTCGAATGGCGGCGTATGTAAGAGTATACGGCCGCTTCGCCCTGCCCGTCATCAGCAACTATGTCAATGACACCCATGTCATACAGATTCTCTGCGGTATAGGTACGGCCGCTTAGAATCATTCGCTCGGCCTGCACGGGGGTCAGCCGGCGAGTCAACAATTGGTACGCACCCATGCCCGGGAACATATTAAACATGACTTCCGGTAGACCCATTCGCACGGAACGTTCGGCCACCACAACGTTTGCGGCCAGAGCGGCTTCAAATCCGCCGCCAAGGGCCGTGCCCTGCACCAGTGAAATCGTAGTGATAGGTAGTCGGTAGTTGGTCACGTTGGTATGGACGAGATCGACACATTCCAGCGCGTAACGCGAAAGCTGGGCCTTATCCTTCGCTTTAATAAGCCGCCGAAACAATTCGAGGTCACCGCCCAGACTGAATACGCCGGGGATATCGGACGCAAACACCTGATAGCGTGTCGCGTAAGCATCGGAGGTCGCCATTTCGTTACGCACGCGCCGTTCGACATCCATTTGAAACTCGCGCAGACCCCGGATAAGGGCCGGAGTAAAACGCGACGGACACGACGCCTGAAGGCGGGCCCAAATGATTCCGAATTCGGAGTCGTAGTCGGTCCGATACAACGCACTCGGATCACCAACGACGGATCGGTTGCCTATAGCAGCTACCGCTGATTTACCATGATATTGAAGCGATGATTTCGCTGCGCTGGATTCGGCCCGCAGGGCCGGTGACATAGCCATTATTTTCTACCTCTCTGTCGCTAGTAATTATGTACCGGGGGCACCGGAAACCCGCCCAATCGGGCGTCCAAGCCCCTTCAATGCACGGTTTCACCGCTCCCGCCTATCCGCTACTATACCAAAACCGATGTTGCGCACGAACCCGCGCGTCGGCACCGCGATCCACGTCGAGATCGCTCCGTCAATCGTCTAGCTAGAGGTACGCCGACCCGATGTCAGTAGCCACCCCGTCCGTGCTTGATCGCGTCGCCACTGCGATCTCGGAAACCCTTGATATTAAAGAAGAATCCATTAAACCCGAGTCAAGGATTATGGACGAACTCGCGACCGATTCACTCGAGCAAGCAGCGATATTCATCGCTCTTGAGGACGAGTTTGGAGGAATCATTGAGGACGACGATATAGCCGGGATTCACACGATTCAGGATATTGTGGCATTTATCGAGGGCCGCGACGCGCCTGCTGAGGCTTGAGGTCGAACGAGACCGAGCACCTGTCCGGCCGGAGCTAATTTCACCGGACTAGCAGTCTGTCGGACTTAGGGCGAATCTACTGCGCCGGCAGGAAACTCGGCCAAGCATGCCGATTTGTCTCGTTAAATAGCTCGCTATTCGCCTCAATAAATCAGCAATCTGGACTCGATTTCCCACCTGCCTCGCTACGATCCCCTAAGTCCGACAGACTCCTGGACCACAGTGACAGCGCCTGGACACCGCATCGGCGGCGAATCTGGCGCTATGCCACGCAAATCCCCAACCCGGCGCGGCCCCGGACTGGCACCGGCCCCACACGTGTCTATACTGGGGATAGACCAAATGAAGTCTGGCGCCGTATAGTTAGGGAGTCTCTGCAAGAGTTCATACCGCCGTAAGGCGGGTTTGACGATTCGGAGCAAAGGACACGGGACCTACGGGTTTCGTAATAGCGGCGCTTGCAATGCCCTAGGAGTAGTCGCTCCAAGCCGCGCTGCAAGCAGTCGAGAGTCCTGCGACCACCGACCACTTCGGATCATATCAAGTGGTAGTCGGAAGGGCGGCGCACGCATACAAGAGAACGTGCCGTGAAAAATAGTATTGCCGCGGATACCGCGGCATCTAAAGGCTTGGCCGCACCCCTCAACTGGGCGCGCGCGCGCCTACGACAATGCCCGGACACCGAGCCCGAACAGGCCTTGATCCGTGTGGCGGTTGGGTTTGTCGTTTTAACCTACCTGTACACCCAGGGCTTTTTCGAACGCTTCCCGTCAAACCTAATCGCGATTTCGTTCGCCGTGTTTTCGGTGGCCTTGTTGACGGTCATCGTAGTCCGTCCGGTCAAATCCGTCGCGCGCCGGGTCGTGAGCATGGTTGCGGATGCGGCGTACTTATCCTATGCAGTTTACGCTGCCGGCTTGGCCGGAACCCCGCTGTTTGTGGTCTACCTCTGGGTCACATTCGGCAATGGATTCCGATTCGGTGTGCGATATCTGTTTGCGTCGATGACGTTAAGTACGACCGGATTTCTCATCGCCTATACGGCGGCAGGCTATTGGGCCGAACGCCAGATGGTCGGCGTTGCAATTGCCCTGAGCCTTATCGTATTGCCGCTGTATGTATCGAAGCTGATTAAGCAATTAAATGCGGCTAAGAAACGCGCGGAAGACGCGAACCGCGCCAAAACCGCTTTCTTAGCCAACATGAGCCACGAAATTCGCACACCGCTCAATGGCGTGATCGGCATGAGTGATCTTCTGACCACCACCAAACTCAATGCCGAGCAGCGCGAATTTGCGCAAACGATTCACGCTTCGGCGCATACTTTGTTGCAACTCGTCGAGGATATTCTCGATATATCCAAGATTGAAGTCGGCAAGACTGCGATCGAAAATATCGACTTCGATTTATACGGACTCATCACCAGTATCACAAAAATGCTGGCGCCCCAAGCCCAGCAGAAATCCATCGGACTCGATACCAGCATACCGTCCGATATACCTTTTCAACTACACGGCGACGCCCATCATCTGCGGCAGGTTCTAATCAATTTAATAGGAAATGCGATTAAGTTTACCGAAACGGGCGGCATCGAAATTCGTCTGACCAACACCGGCGAGAGCCGCGATACCGTCGGTATTCGATTTGAAATAATCGATAGTGGTGTCGGCATGTCGGAATCGGAGCAACAACGAATCTTCGAAAGCTTCACCCAAGCCGACGAATCCACGACCCGACGATTCGGCGGGACCGGACTCGGCACGACAATCAGCAAACAACTGATCGAGTTACTGGGCGGCCGTATTCAGGTGCAGAGTGCACCGGGCCAAGGAAGTCGCTTTTGGTTCACGTTGGAGTTTGCGCGACAGCGCGGCCGCGAACCCGATGTGCAGGCCGATGACACCCAGCTACACAATGCGAACGTGTTGTTGCTACACCACCCCGGCGAAGCCCTGCAGGCTCTCGACGGCTGGATTTCCGGATGGGTCAACAATACCGTCAGTGCCGCCAATACAGCCCAAGCGCTGGCTCGTATGATGGCAGCCACACAGGATCGGCTGGCGTTTGACGTGGTTGTCGTCGACCATGAATCACTGGACATCGACCCCCTCGACTTCGTATCGACCGTACGCGCCGAGTCGAGCTTGAAGGACGTGTCGTTGGTGTGGATCGGGTCACGGCTGGAAAGCGTGTATGAGGATCAGCTGACGAAATCGGGATACAGCGCATTGATTCATACGCCAATTGACAAAACCCTACTGTTTAACAGTTTGCATCTGGCCTGCACTCAGAATCGCGCGCTGGAAACGGATGCGGTACCACAACTTATTGACCGCTATCGCAAATCGGACCCGCAACGATCGCTGCGCGTGCTCGTGGCGGAAGACAATCCGGTCAATCAGACAGTAACGTCATTGATACTGAAAAACGCGGGCCACCGCGTTACGGTCACGGCCAACGGGCAGGAAGCGTTGGACGAATTGGAGAATCACGAGTTTGACGTCACCATCGTGGACCTACAAATGCCGGTCATGGGTGGTATCGAGGCCGCGAAGATGTTTCGAATGGCCTACACTGATCGTCATTCGATGCCGTTCGTTGTGTTAACCGCGAACGCGACGACCGAAGCACTGCGGGAATGTGAAGAAGCGGGAATCGATGCCTTCTTGACCAAACCCATCGAAGCCAAACGCCTAATTGATACGATCGACTCGCTGGTTCGAGGCAAGAAAACCGGCCAATATGCCCCCGCCACAGGTTTCAACACCGCCACGGGTTCCAAACCGGCGGTTGCATCGGGCGCAAGCCGGGCACTCGATGCCGACAAGCTGCGCGACTTGGCCGGCCTGCATCAAACACCAAGTTTCGTCGATGACATCGTAAAGGTGTTCCTCGGAGATACCGAAGAACTACTCACAAGCATGCGGGGGTCGCTCGACAGCGGTCACTACCAAATCTATAAAGATATAGCCCATGCCTTGAAGGGCACGGCCGCAAGCGTCGGAGCCGTCAAGCTTTGCGACTTGGCCGCGTTAGGAGCGCAATTCGGCATGAGCGATTTCCCGGAACGCGCCCATGACGTGTTGCTGAAGTTGGATTCGGAACTGCAAAAATTTCGGCATGAATACAGCAACTACGTTGAAAGCCAATCTGCCAGCACCCGCCACTGAGTTACTAAACCAGCGTAGCCCACGCTCCAGACTCGTTCAGAGGCCTCTAAACCGTATATAGCCCGGTAATCGGCCTGTCCTTCCAACCCGCGTCACCGCCGAATGACTGCCGTCATCTCCGAATAATTACGGCGGATTTGGCGGCGCTCTATCCACCCTGTGATGTCATCAGTTTTAGCACGGCGCGTCGGTTAGCGTATGGTTAGAGGCAAAACCGAAATCCGCCGCAGACACCCCGAGAATATTCCCCCACGGCGCACTTTGGTGGAGCGTGTTACGGGTAGTGACATACGTGCGCCAATTTATCCTAACTGCCAACATGCGGTGCGCCAACAGCGGTAATCGCTTAACACATTACAGAATGTTCATGCCGCGTTCATGTTGTGGTAAGGCGCGCCGGCTTACATTGTCAACATGCGCCGTCACACCAGTGGTGGGCGGCATAAATTCATGCATTTGTGCGTATTCTCGTCATGAGGTAATTGTTATGCAAAATTCGAATTCTCGATCGCGTGTTGCACCACGCCCCAACAAGCGGCTCATCGCCTATGCCATTGCCGCTGCACTCAGCACGGCAATTATCGCGCTACCCTTGCTGTCTCCGGTTCTCGCCAAGCAGACACCACCGGTTGGCGCGAACCTGTCACCACCGGTTCAATTACCAGGCAGTTTCGCCGACATGGTGGCGGCGGTTCGGCCGGCAGTCGTCAACATTTCCACGAGCAGCACCGCGGTCCACTCCGATCACCGCCAGTGGCGCGGCCCCCGCAATCCACAATGGGATAAATTCTTCGAACACTTTTTCTCGGATCGTATGGATCCGCAACACAATATGCCCCGGCAGCGTAAAGCACGCGCTCTGGGCTCCGGATTTATCATCGACGCGGAGGGTTACGTCGTCACCAACAATCATGTCATCGATGGCGCCGATGAAATCACCGTGATTCTGGACGACGGCCAGGAGTTTCCGGCGACACTGCGTGGCCGGGATCCGAAAACCGATCTTGCGGTTCTCAAAATCGATGCCGAGAAAGATCTCCCCTACGTGCAGTTTGGCGATTCGGAGCGGGCCCGTGTCGGCGACTGGGTCATTGCCATCGGCAATCCGTTCGGGTTGGGCGGCAGCACGTCCACCGGCATCATTTCGGCGCGCGGCCGCGATATTAATGCCGGGCCGCTCGACGATTTCATACAAATCGACGCGCCCATCAATCGCGGCAATTCCGGTGGCCCGTTGTTCGACACCAGCGGCAAGGTGATAGGCGTCAACACCGCCATCTTTTCTCCCAACGGCGGGAACATCGGCATCGGGTTTGCGATTCCTGCGAACATGGTGACGAATGTGGTCGATCAAATCAAACAGGGCGGCATTGTACAACGCGGCTGGCTGGGCGTGCAGATTCAGCCGGTCACCGATGATTTGGCCGATGCGCTTGGCCTGGACACCGCGCGTGGTGCGTTGGTTTCGAGCGTCGTACCGGATAGCCCGGCGGCTGCGGCCGGTATCCGCCAAGGCGATGTTATCGTGCGCTTCGACGACAACGACGTGCCGAGTATGCGCGACCTACCACGCCTCGTCGCCGCCGCCAATCCGGCGCATGAGGTCACATTGGAAGTCTGGAGAGCGGGTACGACCGAAGAACTCAGCGCGGTGATTGCCACGAGCGACGAAGAGTCGAATCCACTGGCCACCACCGACCACGACGAATCCGCCGACACACCCGCAACGCTCGGGGTAGCGGTAGCTACCTTAACTCCGCCGTTACGAGCGCAATTCGGGCTGTCCGAGGATGTGGACGGCGTGGTAATCACAGCGGTCGATCCGGCCGGCCCCGCTGCGCAGCAAGGATTGCGGCCCGGTGATGTCATCGTAATGATCGGCCAACAGAAAGTCAGCTCGGCGCAACAAGTGGCGGAAGCGCTCGATGCGTATAGCGACAAGGAACAAGCGGCCGTACCGTTATTGGTACACCGTGACGGCAATGACCGGTTCGTTGCCATTCGGCTCGCGTAACTACCTTTTGCGCCGAAAAACGGGCGCGCCACTTGGCGCGCCCGTTGCTGCTGAAACGGTGTCGATCTGCCATTACAATGTGGAGCTATGCGCATACTGGTCATCGAAGACGACATCACGACTTCCGCTTACATCGCCAAGGGGTTGCGGGAGTCGGGGCATGTAGTGGACGCAGCGGACAACGGCGACGACGGACTATTTTTCGCGGCGGAACATCAATACGACGTGCTGATCGTGGATCGGATGCTGCCTATACGCGACGGACTGTCGATCATCCGCACATTACGCGAACGCGAGATTCACACTCCGAGTTTGATCCTGAGCGCGCTCGGCGATGTCGACGACCGCGTCGACGGCCTGCGGGCGGGCGGCGACGACTACCTCACTAAGCCGTTCGCGTTCGCAGAGCTGATGGCACGGATCGAAGCATTGGCGCGGCGCGCCAATGCCACATCCACACCCACCGAATTACACCTCGCGGATCTGCATATGGATTTGCTTTCCCGGCAGGTCACGCGCGGCGAACGCAGCATCGACCTGCAGCCGCGCGAATTCCAGCTTCTCGAGTATCTATTACGCCACTGTGGCCAGGTGGTGACACGCACGATGCTGCTGGAGGGCGTATGGGACTATCATTTCGACCCGCAGACCAATGTGATTGACGTACATATCAGCCGTCTGCGTGCAAAAATCGACAAAGATTTCGACCGCACGTTGCTGCATACAATTCGTGGCGCCGGCTACATGCTGCACGATTCGCAACCACCCTCTGCATAATCCTAGATTCCGCAGTTGACCGCTTGAAATGACAGTTAAGATGCTAATTTTTAATGAAAAGTGTGGATTGATTGAGTTCACCTATTTGGTGAGTGCGCTACGACATGAATGGCACGTCGTATTTGTCGTCTGACTGCGTTACAACTCCTTGCAATAGCACAACTATTACTCGTCGTTGTGCCTTGCCAGCCAACCAATACGACGCCCACTTCATGCCGTCCAACTGCGGATTCTAGGATAATGCCCCACCGGCTTCTCGGCAGCTCCACGTTCCGCTTGGCGCTACTGTACGTGCTGTTGTTCAGTGCGTCTGTGCTGTTGTTGTTTGGCTATATCTATTGGTCAACGGCGGCCTACATGACCGGCCAGACCGACGACACGATCAAGGCCGAGATCGCCGGACTGGCCGAGCGCTATGACATCGGCGGTCTGCGCGGGCTCAGGGCACTGATTGCCGAACGGGTCGGTCGACAGAGTCCGACCGGCGCCTCGCTGTACTTACTCACGGATCGACGCTTCGAGCCTATTGTCGGCAATTTGAACGGCTGGCCTTCCGCTGTCGTCGATACAAGTGGCTGGATGAATTTCCGCATCGGTGATTACGCCATGCCGCGCGATAACGTGCATCGAGCGCGGGCACGGCCATTTGTATTGCGTGGCGAATTTCATTTGCTGGTGGGCCGGGACGTTCAGGAACTCGCCGACATTCAACAACTCATCGTGCGCGCGCTGATCTGGGGAACCGCAATCACCGTGTTGCTCGCACTCGCCGGCGGCATGTTAACCAGCCGCAGCGTGTCGGCGCGGCTCGAAACGATCAACCAAACCTGCCGCGACATCATGTCCGGTGACTTATCACGCCGCATAGCGACCCGCGCGAGTGGCGATGAATTCGACGACCTGGCCGATAACGTCAATAACATGCTCAATCGCATCGAATCATTGATGGAGGGCGTGAGCCGCGTCTCCGATAATATTGCGCACGATTTACGCACGCCGCTGTCGCGCCTTAAAGGCCGTCTCGAATCGGCCAAACTCGATCTCGACAATCACCGCGACCCCGGTAACGTGGTAGACGACGCGCTCTCCGAAACCGACCGATTGCTGGCCACGTTTAATGCGTTGTTGCGCATCGCCCGCATCGAATCGGAACAGCGACGCGCCGAATTTGCCGAAGTGCAATTACCGCGCGTACTGGAAGATGTCATTGAGCTGTATCAGCCGTTGGCCGAAGAAAAGAATCAAACCCTCACCGCGTCGATCGAACCCAACATCAGCATTGCCGGCGACCGCGACCTGCTGTTCCAAGCATTTGCCAATGTTCTGGATAACGCCGTTAAGTACACTCCAGAACGCGGATCGATACAGGTCACACTCAGCCGCGCAGATTTGAAAATCGAGGTGACGATTGCCGACTCCGGACCGGGCATCCCCGAGGCCTACCGCGAACGCGCGTTGCAGCGGTTTTTTCGCATGGAACACAGCCGCACTACACCGGGCAACGGCCTCGGTCTAAGCCTTGTCGATGCCGTTGTGAATGTGCATGACGCGCGGCTAAGTCTAGAGGACAATTACCCAGGGTTACGGGTCCGATTCTTGTTTTCGCCCCGAACCGGGTTTAAATAGATCGATGGCTAGCCCGCATATTGCATGAGAGTCCGGAATTTTGGCTGAGAGTTCGCTTTGGCTGGCGCCGCTCTGGACTGAAAGTCATAGCCGTAGCTATGAGTTGAAGGAAGAGCAAACCAGACGACGTGAAATCCAGCCAAAACCCGGACAGTGTGGGCGAAATCCAAAGTGTCCCCATCAAAAGTGTTCATATCTCCCACGTAATCACTCTCTTATGGAGACATTCGAACGGTCTCGTGCAATATGCGGGCTGATATGTTTTGACCTGTCAAGTTTTGGCACCTCCCTTTCTATTTCATCATAGTGGGTCACGCATGTTGAGTCAGGGTACGGCCAGGCAGACTGTGCGACAGGGGATCATGCTGCTATGCGTGGATTGGTTACCGACTGGACTTCACTGCGTCGCGGAGCCGGCCTTTCGCTAGTAGCAGGGATCATCGACCGGGAACCCCCATTGGGGACGATCCCGTTGGCCGCAGGTAAATAAATGCGGTATCTCAAGCCCTGGCCCCTAAGAGAGCAACAAAGGGGTGGTGCTCTACGCACCACCCCTGTAACGCCCTTGCTTACAAGCTGAATTTACTTCGGCTTCTTACTTGGAACCAGCACCCTTCTCTTTGAACACATACAGTCCGCCACTGCGGTCCGATCCATAGATCCAAGGGGAGTTTATCTCCTTGTACACGCCCCAGAAGTCGTTGGGGTTGCCGCCGTTGGTGGAATCGTCAAGGAACCTTGCCACTTCGACCGGGATGTGCGGGTCACTGACGTCCAATACCAGCATCCCGTCGCTGTACCACGAAACGTATGCCTTGGTCTTGTTCCCCGTGGTCTCGACAACCACGTTGTGCACCGAGTAGGAGCCGGCCGGATCACAGCTGGCATCGCTCGGGTTGGCCGAGCACACCGTGTCGAACGTGCTTTTCAACACCGGGTTGGCCTCGTCAGAGTAGTCCCAAATCCGCAGACCGCTCCAGACGCTATCGTCCTGGTTGTTGGCAATGACGATGGCTGCCGCTCCGTCGGCGGCGGCATTGGCCGCCTTGTCGGAGAAGAAGCAGGTTCCTCGTCGGGCAACGGCGATATCGCCCGGTGTAATTATATTCTCGAACACGTCACCGTCGCAGGCCCGGCCGATCCACACCAGATCCCCGCTGACTGAGCCGGCACCGAGTGGGAAGTTGTTGTTGACCATGTCGAGCACATCGAACGTGCTGCCAATCAACGGCCCGCCGGTGACCGTCAGGGTGGTCGCGGTCAAAGTGCCGACGTTGCCGGTCGGGCTGCCCTCGAGTGTGTTACCCGAGTTCGTCGATGTGCCGACGCCGGGGATCGTGTTCAGGAACTGCAGCGAACCCAGGAACGGCGTGTCGCCCTCGAAGACCGAGAAGTCCTCTTCACCCTCGACAACGATCGCGCCGTCTTCACTGGGCCACACAGAGTGGCTGTTGACCTCGCCATCGATCGAGCCGTTGACCGGATCGAGCGCCACAGAGATCAGCGACGGGTTGGTCACGTCGCTGATGTCCAACAGGACGAGGCCGGCGTCCCAGTTAGCCAGATAGGCCCTGGTGCCGTCGGCAGAGATGGTGACATCATGCAGGAACCGGTTCCTCGAGGCGCCGAAGCCGTCGAACAGGTAGGCATCGACGTCGAGGATCGTGGGGAAGTCCGTGAGCGTGGCGTAGTTCTCGTTCGGATGCGGCGACGGGAACGCAGAGTCACTCGGGCCGATCTGCTCGGCGCCCCAGAAGCCGACGGGGCCGACGGGGTTGCTGGGATCGCTGATGTCGAAGATCTGGAAATTGCCAAACTCCGACTCGACGGTTGCGGCCACGTAGTCCTTGCTGCCCTGGGTGAACAGGAACAGGTTGTGGACACCGAAGTCGACGAAGCCGAGTGCGGTGCGCAGGAACTCG
>CAXMMZ010000251.1:0-15961 GCA_964194565.1 Arenicellales bacterium | reverse complement strand
CTCCCCTCCATACTTCGCCGATAACACCCGCGTCAACGCCGCCGTTAACGTCGTCTTACCATGGTCTACATGCCCTATCGTCCCCACATTTACATGCGGCTTCGTTCGCTCAAATTTCGCCTTCGACATGGTAATTACCTCTGCTCTAATTCGTATTTATAACGTGAATCAACTTGCCTTCTTCATGACCACTTCGGCTACATTACTCGGTGCCGGCGCATACTTCGTGAATTCCATAGAGTACGTCGCGCGTCCCTGGGTCGCTGATCGTAGCGCCGTCGCATAACCAAACATTTCCGCTAAAGGCACCTCAGCGTGCACCACCTTGCCGCTGGGTACTTCATCCATTCCAAGAATAATGCCGCGACGCGAACTAAGGTCACCGTTCACTGGTCCCATGTAGTCTTCCGGGGTCACTACCTCAACCGCCATAATGGGTTCGAGCAATTGTGCTCCGGCGCGTACCGCACCTTCGCGAAACGCAAGAATCGCCGCGGTCTTGAACGCGTGTTCAGACGAGTCGACTTCGTGGTAGGAACCGTCGTAAACAGTTACTTTTACGTCCACCATCGGGTAACCCGCAATCACGCCCGAATCCATAGCCTCGCGTACGCCTTTCCCAACTGCAGGAATGTACTCCCGCGGAATAACTCCGCCTTTAATTTCGTCGGCAAACTCGAAACCCGCGCCGCGCTCCCGAGGCTCCAAGCGCAAATACACGTGAGCAAATTGACCACGCCCACCGGTTTGCTTGGAAAACTTGTGCTCTTGCTCGACCATGCGGGTAATGGACTCACGATAGGCCACCTGCGGCTTCCCGACATTCGCGTCCACATTAAATTCACGCCGCATACGGTCGATAATAATCTCCAGATGCAACTCCCCCATGCCGGAGATAATGGTTTGCCCCGATTCCTCATCCGTCTTTACTCGAAAGGACGGGTCTTCTTGCGCCAATTTCGCGAGCGCGACACCTAATCTTTCCTGATCGATCTTAGTCTTGGGCTCGACCGCCTGAGCGATGACCGGTTCCGGGAACTCCATACGCTCCAAAGTAATAACGTCGAGTAGGCTGCACAAAGTATCGCCGGTGGTGACATCCTTAATGCCGACCGCTGCCGCAATATCCCCAGCACGAACCTCTTTCGTATCGGCGCGCTCATTCGCGTGCATTTGCAGAATGCGGCCAACCCGTTCCTTTTTGCCTTTGACGGGGTTATAGATCGTATCGCCAGTCTTCACGACTCCGGAATAGACACGAAAAAATACCAGCTGGCCGACGAAAGGATCGGTAGCAATCTTGAAAGCGAGTGCGGCGAACGGCTCGTCATCGGACGCGTTGCGCACGGCTTCGGTCGCGGCTGCATCGTCCAAAACGCCCTTCACTGGTGGCACCTCATTAGGGCTCGGCATATAGTCAATAATCGCGTCGAGCATCGCCTGTACACCTTTGTTCTTAAAAGCCGAACCGCACAGTACGCATACGACTTCGTTGGTTAGCGTGCGTTGACGCAACCCCTGCATGATGTCTTCGCAGCTCAAATTGCCGTCTTCGAGGTACTTATCCATCAATTCTTCGTTAGCTTCGGCAGCCGCTTCCACCAACGTCTCGCGCAGGCTTTCGGCTTGCGCTCGTAAGTCGCTAGGAATATTTCGCTCTTCAAAGCTCGCACCTTTGGTGGAATCGTCCCAGTAAATACCTTTCATCTTCACCAGGTCGACGACACCTTCGAAACCGTCCTCGGCCCCGATCGGGATTTGAATCGCCACCGGGTTTGCGCCCAACCGATCGCGGATCTGCCCAACTACGCGCAGAAAATCAGCGCCGGCACGATCCATCTTATTTACAAAAGCCATTCTCGGCACACCGTACCTATCGGCTTGCCGCCATACCGTCTCCGATTGCGGCTCAACGCCACCTACCGCACAGAACACCGCCACGGCACCATCCAGAACCCGCAACGAACGCTCGACTTCAATCGTGAAATCTACGTGTCCCGGAGTATCAATTATATTGATACGGTGCTCGGGGTATCCTTGATCCATGCCCTTCCAAAAACACGTCGTGGCCGCAGAGGTGATGGTAATGCCGCGCTCTTGTTCCTGTTCCATCCAGTCCATGACGGCGTTACCGTCGTGGACTTCACCAATCTTGTGGGAAATACCGGTATAAAACAGGATGCGCTCGGTTGTAGTGGTCTTGCCGGCATCGATATGCGCCATGATCCCGATATTTCGGTATCGCTCTAATGGAGTTGCCCTTGCCACGTCAATTTATCCTGTCGATTCCTAAACCTTGCATCAAAACCGATAATGCGAAAAAGCCTTGTTTGCCTCAGCCATCCGGTGCACGTCGCTTCGCTTTTTCACGGCACCCCCACGACTCTCCGACGCATCCATCAACTCACCGGCCAAACGCGAGGTCATTGATTTTTCGTTGCGGCCCCGTGCCGCTTCCACCAACCAACGCATCGCCAATGCATTACGCCGTGTTGGCCGTACTTCAACGGGCACCTGATACGTCGCACCACCAACTCGCCGGCTCTTCACCTCGACCATTGGCCGCACCTTGTCGAGCGCTTCATTAAATACTTCCATCGCGCCGCCTTTGCGCCGCTCAACGATAATGTCAAACGCACCATATAAGATTTTTTCCGCGGTAGACTTCTTGCCGTCACGCATCAAAATATTCACGAACTTCGTTACCGTCTGATCGTCGAATTTCGGATCCGGTAGAATCTCGCGCTTTGGTATTTCTCGTCGTCTCGGCATTACTAATATCGCTCTCTGAATACACTTTGGGGCTGCCCGCGCAACCCCAATTCTGTTACTCGGTCTCAATCCGGCCCGCAAAGGCCGAAGCAACCCACCTCATCAGGACTTCGGCCGCTTGGCCCCGTACTTGGAACGACCTTGCCGGCGTTCACTCACACCGGAAGTGTCCAACGCCCCGCGCACGGTGTGGTAGCGCACACCGGGTAAGTCTTTGACTCGACCGCCGCGGATCAACACTACCGAGTGCTCCTGTAAGTTATGCCCTTCGCCACCAATATAAGTCGTCACTTCAAATCCATTGGTAAGCCGCACCCGGGCGACTTTGCGCAATGCCGAATTCGGCTTCTTCGGCGTGGTCGTGTAGACCCGGGTACAGACGCCGCGTTTCTGCGGCGAGGCGTCCAGTGCCGGCACGTTCGACTTCTTAACCTGCTTTTTGCGCGGGTTTCTGACTAATTGATTAATCGTTGGCATTACAAATACAGGCTCATCACGCGACGCGATTCTGGGCTCAAACAATGAAAAGCCCATAAACTGGGCTTGTTCGAAGGATCAGTTAAGTCCGGAAGCCGGCGCCGCTCTATCCGGAAAAAAGGAGCGGCGAGTCTAGGCAGCAAGGGCGTAAATGTCAAGCAAATCCGCGGCTTTCCACGGAGCCGCCGGCAGCATGGCCTGGCGCGCGCCGATGCCGGCATTTACACCGGCTTTGCTAACCTGGATATTTCACAAAGGCGGACGATGGACCAAGAATCATCTCAATATTTTAGCCGGTTGCCCCATGTACTAGGGTCCGGGGCCTCCACAGTCTACCCTGTTCGGATTCGACCGTTCGGCGGATTTTTGCTTCGCCTCTAATCGCCCCACGCATCGGACAAGCGACCGCACCGACTACTTAATCCGATTTCGCTTAAGATCCGAACCCTTCATGAAATATCCGGGCTAGGAGCCTGTCAGACTTAGGGCGAATCTACTGCGGCGGCGGGAAACTCGGCCTCGCTACGATTCCCTAAGTCCGGCAGGCTCCTAGGCACTAACTACCTCTCCGTCTTGCGGCGGAGATTCAATGGTCGCCTCCGCTTCGTCCGTGTCCGACGGCGTTACTTCACCGAGCAGCTGTTCCAACTCGTGAGCCTGGTCGACCGCCTCCTGGCGGCTACGGCGACGCTCCTCGTGGTATGCGAGGCCTGTGCCGGCCGGAATCAGGCGTCCCACAATGACATTTTCTTTCAGACCGCGCAGGTGATCGACTTTGCCGTTGATCGACGCGTCGGTCAGAACCCGGGTCGTTTCTTGGAACGACGCGGCGGATATAAACGATTCTGTGGTCAACGACGCCTTGGTTATCCCAAGCAGGATCCGTTGCGCTACGGCCACGGTGCCATCTTGAGCCTCAATACGCTCGTTTTCCTCCAACAATCGGGTGCGCTCGACCTGCTCGCCCGGCAGGAACAGCGTGTCCCCTGGCTCCTCGATTCGCACCTTACGCAACATCTGACGAATGATCACCTCGATATGCTTATCGTTAATTTTGACGCCTTGTAACCGATAAACATCCTGAACCTCGTTGACAACGTAGTTCGTCAATTCGTCAACACCGAGCAATTCGAGAATATCGCTAGCCACCGGGGGGCCGTCGACGATCATTTCGCCTTGCTGCACCGTTTCGCCTTCGAACACGGTAATGTGACAGCCTTTCGGGATCAGATAATCGTACTCCAGGCCGTCATTGCTGTCGGTGATGACGAGGCGCTGCTTGCCTTTGGTTTCTTTACCAAACGATACGACGCCGCTACGCGCCGCCAGTATCGCTGGGTCCTTCGGCTTGCGAGCCTCGAACAATTCTGCGACCCGCGGTAAACCGCCGGTAATATCGCGGGTTTTAGAGGTTTCTTGCGGAATACGCGCCAACACGTCACCCCCGCTGACGTTGTTACCGTCCTCAACCAACACGATGGCACCGGCCGGCATGTTATAGCGGGCCGGAATATCGGTACCGGCAATAGTGAGGAGTTCACTGTTGTCGTCCACCAAGCTGATTGTCGGCTTCATATCCTGCGCGGTGCCGCGGCGCTGTTTCGGATCCATTACCACAAAGGTACTAAACCCGGTGTACTCATCGGTTTGCTTGTTGACGGTAACACCTTCCACCATATCGCCAAACGTGACCTTTCCTGCAACGTCAGTAATGATGGGATGGGTATGGGGATCCCAGTTCGCCACCAGCTGGCCAGCGGTCACCTCGTCGCCGTCGTTGACCGATAGTAGCGCGCCGTAAGGAATTTTGTAGCGCTCACGGTCAGCGCCATGGACATCCTGAATCACCAATTCTCCGGAGCGAGTCACCACCACGTTCTTTCCGCTCTTAGCCGCGATGAGCTTTACATTACTGAGTTTGACCGCACCGGTCGTCTTTACTTCAATATTACTGATCGCCGCGGCCCGCGACGCGGCACCACCGATATGGAAGGTGCGCATGGTAAGCTGGGTGCCGGGCTCGCCGATGCTCTGTGCGGCAATCACTCCGACCGCTTCGCCTCGATTTACCAAATGACCGCGGCCAAGATCGCGGCCGTAACACATCGCGCAGATGCCGTAGCGAGTTTCGCAGGTCACCGCCGAACGCACGTACACCTCATTGATATTATGCTCCTCGAAACGAGCCACCGCGTGTTCGTCGATCATCTCGTTATTTTGCAGCAACACACTGGCGTCGCTGGCACTCACCACATCACCCACCACGACGCGACCAAGGATGCGGTCGCGCAGCGGGATAACGATTTCGCCACCCTGCACCAGGGCCTGGCGAATCATGCCGCTAGTAGTTCCACAATCCGGTTCAGTGACGACCAGATCCTGGCACACATCCACCAAACGCCGAGTCAGATACCCAGAGTTAGCGGTTTTCAATGCCGTGTCCGCCAAGCCTTTGCGCGCGCCGTGGGTCGAGATAAAGTACTGCAGCACGTTCAGACCTTCGCGGAAATTCGCGGTGATCGGCGTCTCGATGATGGAACCGTCCGGCTTCGCCATCAGCCCACGCATACCGGCCAATTGCCGGATCTGCGCGTGGCTACCACGAGCACCGGAGTCCGCCATCATATAAATAGAGTTGAAGGATTCCTGCTCAACCATCTTGCCGTCCGCGTCCGCGACTCGATCGACACCGAGCTCGTTCATCATCGACTTCGCGACCTTTTCACTGGTACGGGTCCAGATATCGACCACCTTGTTGTAGCGTTCACCATCGGTGAGTAAGCCTGAGGTGTATTGCGACTGGATACTTTTGACCTCTTGTTCGGCGGCGCCCAATATCTGCTCCTTGTCGTCCGGTATCACCATATCGTCGATACCGATCGATATGCCGGATTTCGCCGCGTATTCAAAACCGATGTACATCAGTTGGTCCGCGAATATTACGGTCTCTTTAAGGCCCACGCGCCGGTAACAAGCGTTAATAACCTCCGAGATCGAGCGCTTCTTCATCTCCTGGTCGATATTGGAAAACTCCAACCCGACCGGAAGAATCTCCGACAATACAGCGCGCCCCGCGGTGGTATCGTAAATTTTCCGGGTCTCCACCACCGCACCGTCGGCATCGAGGTGGCGCTCCGTGATACGAACCTTAACCCGCGCATGCAGCGAAACCATTTCCGAATTGACCGCGCGCCGGACTTCTGCCACGTCGCTGAACCAGCGGCCTTCGCCCGCAGCGTTGACGCGGTAGCGTGTTAAATAGTAAAGCCCTAACACGATATCCTGCGACGGCACGATGATGGGTTCACCGTTGGCCGGCGACAAAATATTATTGGTGGACATCATCAGCGACCGCGCTTCGAGCTGAGCTTCCACCGACAACGGAATATGCACCGCCATTTGATCCCCGTCGAAATCAGCGTTGTAAGGTGTACAAACCAACGGGTGCAACTGAATCGCTTTGCCTTCGATGAGCACTGGCTCGAACGCCTGGATACCGAGCCGATGCAGTGTCGGCGCACGGTTCAACATGACCGGGTGTTCGCGGATCACCTCTTCGAGAATATCCCATACTTCGGCGCTTTCTTGATCCACCATCTTTTTCGCCTGCTTGATGGTAGTGGCCAAACCGCGCAGTTCCAGCTTACTGAATATAAACGGCTTAAACAGCTCAAGCGCCATCTTTTTCGGCAAACCGCATTGATGAAGCTTCAGTGTTGGGCCCACAACAATGACCGAGCGGCCGGAATAATCGACACGCTTGCCCAGGAGATTTTGGCGGAACCGGCCTTGCTTGCCTTTGATCATGTCCGCCAGGGACTTGAGCTGGCGTTTGTTCGCACCGGTGATGGCCTTTCCGCGCCTGCCGTTATCCAACAACGCGTCCGTGGCTTCTTGCAACATACGTTTTTCGTTACGTACGATGATATCGGGTGCGTTGAGGTCCAACAGCCGTTTTAGGCGGTTGTTGCGGTTAATGACGCGGCGATACAAATCGTTGAGATCCGATGTCGCAAAACGTCCACCATCCAGAGGCACCAGGGGCCGCAAGTCGGGCGGCAGTACCGGCAGGATTTCCATCACCATCCATTCCGGCTTATTGCCGGAGTGGACAAAGGCTTCGAGCACCTTCAAACGTTTGGTCAGCTTCTTTATCTTCGTCTCTGAACTCGTACCTTTGAGTTCTTCACGCAACAAAATCGCCTCGGCCTGGCAGTCGGTATGGCGCAGCAACTCACGCACCGCCTCGGCCCCCATCCGCGCGTCGAACTCATCGCCGTATTGCTCAACCGCATCGAGATATGCCTCTTCGGTCAACAGCGTACCGCGCTCCAGCGGCGTCATGCCGGGCTCGATGATCACATAGGCCTCGAAATACAACACCCGCTCGATTTCGCGTACCGTCATGTCCAGCAACAACCCCAAGCGGGACGGCAACGATTTCAAGAACCAGATATGTGCGACCGGGCTGGCCAAATCGATGTGGCCCATGCGCTCTCGGCGTACTTTCGAAAGCGTCACCTCGACCCCACATTTCTCGCAAATTACACCGCGGTGCTTAAGGCGTTTGTATTTTCCACACAAACATTCATAGTCATTAGTGGGGCCGAACAACTTGGCACAGAACAAACCATCGCGCTCTGGCTTAAAGGTGCGATAATTGATGGTCTCTGGTTTTTTGACCTCACCAAAGGACCACGACCGGATCTTCTCCGGGGAGGCGACACCAATCCGAATCGCATCAAAATCTTCGATCCGGCCGGATTGTTTGAACAGACTAAGCAGGTCTCTCATCGTAGATCCTCAGATAAATCGTATTTCGTGCCATGCATCACTTATCGTGCTTAAGTTCGATATTTAAGCCGAGCGACCGTATTTCCTTGACCAACACATTGAAGCTCTCAGGCATACTGGCCTCCATCTGGTGGTCGCCTTTGACAATGTTTTCGTAAATCTTGGTCCGGCCGCCCACATCGTCGGACTTGACAGTGAGCATTTCCTGCAAGGTATAGGCGGCGCCATAGGCCTCCAGCGCCCACACCTCCATTTCCCCAAAACGCTGGCCGCCGAACTGCGCCTTACCACCGAGCGGTTGTTGGGTGATCAAGCTGTACGGACCCGTGGAACGGGCATGCATTTTGTCATCGACCAGGTGATTGAGTTTGAGCATATACATGTAACCCACTGTAATCGGTCGATCAAAACGCTCGCCGGAACGGCCATCGTGCAGTATCGCTTGGCCACTAGTCGGCAACCCTGCCAACCGTAACAGTTCCTTAATTTCTCCCTCGGCGGCACCGTCGAATACCGGAGTGGCCATCGGCACGCCTTCGCGCAGATTATTCGCCAATTCCAGCAATTCATCGTTATTCAGAGACTTTATATCTTCTTTGCGACCGCTATGGTTGTAGATTTTGTCGACGAAGCGCCTGACCTCGCCGGTCTTGACCGGCTTCTCCGACAACATCTTATCGATCTGCTTACCTAACTCACGACTCGCCCAACCCATGTGGGTCTCCAGCACTTGCCCGACGTTCATTCGCGATGGCACACCCAATGGATTCAATACGATGTCGATAGTCGTACCGTTTTCCATATAGGGCATATCTTCCACCGGCACTATTTTGGAGATAACACCTTTGTTGCCGTGCCGACCTGCCATCTTGTCACCGGGTTGCAGCCGCCGTTTGACCGCGACGAAAACCTTTACCATCTTCAGCACGCCGGGCGCCAAGTCGTCCCCGGCCTGGAGCTTGCCGCGCTTTTCATCGAACATTCGGTCGAACTCTTGACGTTGTTTGTCGAGTTCCGCCCGAATCCGCTCGACATGTTCGTTGGCTTCCTCATTACGGAGTCGAATTTCACCCCAGCGATTGCGCGGTAATTCGGCCAAATAACCTTTGGTTACTTTGTCGCCGGCGCCCAAGTCACCAGGTCCGCCGTCGGCGGTCCGGCCTACCATCAGTCGTTCGAATCGGGCATACGTATCCTCTTCGACGATTCGAAATTGATCGTCAAAGTCTTTACGAACCCGCGCTAGCTCCTGTTGTTCATTGGCTCGTGCGCGTGCGTCCTTTTCCACGCCATCGCGGGTGAACACCTGCACGTCAATAACCGTACCGGACATTCCTGAAGGCATGCGCAACGACGTGTCCTTCACGTCGGATGCTTTCTCACCGAAGATCGCGCGCAGCAATTTCTCTTCCGGTGTGAGCTGGGTTTCGCCCTTCGGCGTAACCTTCCCGACTAGCACATCGCTGGGCACGACTTCCGCGCCGATGTACACGATGCCGGATTCGTCCAACTTCGATAATGCCGATTCGCCGACATTCGGAATGTCGCGAGTAATCTCCTCGGAACCAAGCTTGGTATCACGGGCTATACAAGATAACTCTTCGATATGAATCGACGTATACACATCGTCTTGCACTAGGCGCTCGGAAATAAGTATGGAATCCTCGAAGTTGTATCCGTTCCATGGCATGAACGCCACCAGGACGTTACGCCCCAGTGCGAGCTCTCCCATATCCGTCGATGGGCCGTCCGCCAGCACATCGTTGGCGGCAATCTGATCACCGACGTGAACCAACGGCCGCTGATTGATCGTCGTATTCTGATTGGAGCGCGTGTATTTGATGAGATTGTAGATATCGACCCCGGGTTCTCCGGTTCGGTGCTCATCGTCGTTGACCCGCACCACGATGCGGCCAGCGTCTACGGAATCGACCGCACCACCGCGCCGCGCCACCACCGTCACCCCGGAGTCCACTGCCACCGTTCGTTCCATTCCGGTGCCCACCAACGGCTTTTCGCTGCGCGTGACCGGCACCGCTTGACGCTGCATGTTGGAACCCATCAATGCCCGGTTCGCATCGTCGTGCTCGAGAAACGGGATTAGCGACGCAGCCACCGACACGATTTGCGACGGTGCCACATCGATATAGTCGATTTGGTCGGGGGTCGACAACGTGAACTCATTTTGATGTCGGCACGACACCAGTTCGTCGGTCAGTTTGCCTTTGTTATCGACCGTTGCATTGGCCTGGGCGATCACAAAGTTGCGCTCCTCGATCGCGGAGAGAAACTCAATGCCGTCGGCAACCCGACCCGATTTGACCCGGCGATATGGTGTTTCCAGAAAGCCATACTCGTTGGTGCGCGCATACACCGCCAACGAATTGATCAACCCGATGTTCGGACCTTCCGGAGTCTCGATTGGGCACACCCTACCGTAATGCGTGGGGTGCACGTCGCGCACCTCAAATCCCGCGCGTTCCCGGGTCAGGCCACCCGGGCCCAGTGCTGAGACGCGCCGCTTATGGGTGACTTCCGACAACGGGTTGGTCTGATCCATAAACTGCGATAGCTGACTCGACCCGAAAAACTCTTTCACAACGGCCGACACCGGCTTCGCGTTGATCAGATCCTGGGGAGTCAGATTTTCCGTTTCCGCAAGGCTCAAGCGCTCGCGGACCGCGCGCTCAACGCGCACCAAACCCACTCGAAACTGATTTTCCACCAGCTCTCCCACCGACCGCACCCGACGATTGCCGAGATTGTCGATATCGTCGATCTCGCCGTGACCGTTCTTTAACCCGATCAAAGTCTTCATCACCTCGACGATGTCGTGTTTGCTCAACGTACCAGGCCCTTGGTCCGAGTCACGACCGAGGCGGCGGTTGAACTTCATACGACCCACTGCTGACAGGTCGTAGCGATCCAAATTGAAAAACAGATTAGTGAACAACGTTTGCGCCGCATCCTTGGTGGGCGGCTCGCCAGGTCGCATCATGCGGTAGATTTCCACTTGCGCCTCCAACTCGGAACGCGTCGGGTCGATGCGCAAAGTTTCGGAAATATACGGACCCTGGTCGAGATCGTTGGTATAAATCGTTTCGATCTGCGGTACTTTGACTTCCATCAAACGGTCCAATAATTCCTGGGTCAGAATATCGTTGGCCTCGGCAATCAATTCACCGGTCGACTCATCGATCAAGTCTTGGGCCAACGATCTGCCGGCGACGAATTCCGACGGAACGGCAAGCTTCTTTAGCCGTGATTTCTCGAGCTCATGGATATGCCGAGCGGTAATACGCCGGCCCGCCTCGACGATAACATCGCCCTTCGGCGTTTTGACATCAAATCCTGCTTGCTGGCCCCGCAGCCGCTGCGGGTAGAGATCCATCTGCAGCTCCTTGCCACCGAGATGAAACGTATCGTTTTCAAAGAACATTGCCAGGATTTCCTGGCCGCTGAACCCCAACGCCCGCAGCAGAATCGTGGCCGGCAACTTGCGGCGGCGATCGATGCGGATATAGAGCAAATCCTTGGGGTCAAACTCCAGATCGAGCCATGAGCCACGGTAGGGAATCACGCGCGAGGAAAACAACAGCTTTCCGGACGAATGGGTCTTACCGCGATCATGATCAAAGAACACCCCCGGCGAACGGTGCAACTGGGAAACGATTACCCGCTCGGTACCGTTTATTACGAACGTGCCGTTATCAGTCATTAACGGCATTTCTCCCATATAGACTTCTTGCTCTTTTACGTCCTTGACGCTCTTGGCACCGCTAGTGTCGTCTTTGTTAAAAACCATCAAGCGCAGCACCACCCGCAACGGAGTGGAAAAGATCAGGCCGCGCTGCTGACACTCCTTAACATCAAATTGCGGCGTGCCTAAGCGATAACTAACGAAATCGAGCGTAGCGCTGCCGTTGTAGCTCTCAATTGGAAACACGGACTTGAACGCCGCCTGCAAGCCTTGATCGATACGCTGCTCCGGCTTGACCTCGGCCTGCAGGTAGCGATAGTACGACTCCTTTTGGATCGCCAATAAGTAAGGTGTGCCCAATACACTCGGGCGCTTGCTGAAACTCTTGCGAATTCGTTTCTTTTCGGTAAAGGAGTAGCCCATAAATTCCCTCAATGGCCGCCTGGTTCGAACGGCTGTACTAAGACGTGAATAACGCGAACAAAATATCGACACGCAGGGCCACGACCGGTGCGTTTCCACACCGGTCTCGCCCTGCGTCCGGGACCGCCCACAGGCAATTCGCCCGGGACAGTGGTTGCCTACTTAAGCTCAACAGTAGCGCCGGCTTCCTCCAGCTGCTTCTTTATATCCTCGGCTTCGTCCCTGGAGATACCTTCCTTAATCAGCGATGGTGCCGCCTCCACTAAATCTTTAGCTTCTTTTAGGCCAAGCCCGGTCAGCGCGCGGACCGTCTTAATGACGCCGACTTTTTTCTCGCCGAAACTAGCTAGCATTACGTCGAACTCGGTCTTTTCCTCGACCGCTGCCTCAGCAGCCGCCGCCGGACCCGGAATCGCGACCGCCGCCGACGCTGTTACACCGAACTTGTCTTCCATCTCTGTGATGAGTTCAGATAAATCGAGCACGGACATTTCTGCTACCGCGTCGATGATCTCTTGTCTTGATAAAGCCATGTTAATCTCCTGATAAATTGGACACTTACGATAATTACCTAAAAACAGTCTTAAGCAGCTTGCTTGCTATCCCGAACCGCCGCGAGAGTGCGTACCCACTTGCTCGGCACCTCATTCAGAGTGGACACGAACTTCTGCACCGGTGCCTGCATCGTAGCCACCAGCTTCGCGAGCAATTCATCGCGGCCGGGGAGTTTTGCCAACGCTGCAATCTCGGTGCTGTTGAGCACCGCACCATTCATGGCCCCTACTTTGATTTGCAACCGATCATTCTGCTTCGCAAACTCGCTAAGCACTTTAGCAACGGCAACTGGATCTTCCGATGTCGCCAATGCCAGCGGACCCACGAGATGGTCTTGAAGACACTCAAATTGAGAGCCCGCCACCACCCGCCGTGCCAACGTATTCTTGACGATACGCACGAACACGCCGGCTTCTTTCGCCGCCGTTCGCAGTCCCGTCATCTGCGTCACACTGAGTCCGCGATACTCCGCGAGGATCGTGGCGTTCGCATTCGCAATTTGCTCCGCCACCTCGCTTACTACCGCTTTCTTTTGTTCAAGATTCAAGCTCATATTGAGCAACTCCTCTTTACACGTGGTGCCCAACCACAGGAAATTCCTGAATCGGGGACACCGTCTGCGCAGGCCGGGTTACCCCATTAAGCCGATCCCGTTGCCGGGATCTCACCTGCGGTCTTTGACATCCCGCCGTCGGCACACCATTAGTGCTTCCAGCGGTAGTACCACTGGCACTACCGCTGGGCCACACCACCGGCCCGCCAACAACAGGTCCCAAAACTCTGGCGAAACGAATCTCTTTCATCGACTGCGATTCGTTTTGCCGCTGGCGCCGACCATTGTGATCGAACACCGTGCATATGTGCATTGCCGCATCGTCGCGCGCCCGCTTATACGTCGACCGAACCCCGGTCGACCCGCACTCCCGGCCCCATCGTGCTGGACACGGTAATACGCTGGATATACTGGCCCTTGGCCGCCGCTGGTTTGGCTTTGAGCAACGCCGCCAACAACGCATTCAAATTTTCCTTCAGCGCCTCGGCTTCGAACGACGATTTGCCAATTGCGCAATGAATAATACCCGCCTTATCGATACGGAACTGCACCTGGCCGGCCTTGGCATTGCTAACCGCCTTGGCAACGTCCGTCGTTACCGTTCCAACCTTTGGGTTAGGCATGAGTCCACGCGGCCCAAGAATCTGCCCGAGCTTACCGACCACCCGCATTGAGTCGGGGGTCGCAATGCAGGTATCGAAATCGATCTGGCCGTTTTGCACTTGTTCGGCCAAGTCTTCGAGCCCAACTACATCGGCCCCGGCTTCACGTGCGGCGTCGGCGTTGCCTCCATCGGCGAATACCGCAACCCGTACCGTCTTACCGGTACCGCGCGGCATCACCGTCGCACCGCGTACGGTCTGGTCCGACTTGCGGGCATTAACGCCCAGGTTTATCGACACATCGATACTTTCGTCGAACTTAGCCGAGGCCAGTTCTTTGACCAGCATCAAAGCATCATCGAGCGCGTACACCGCGCTGCGATCGATCTTGCTTAACGCCGCATTCAGTCGTTTGCCTGTTACCGACATCGCTTACACCCCTTCCGTTTCGATGCCCATGCTGCGGGCGCTACCAGCGATGATTCGAACCGCTTGATCCATCTCATAGCTATTCAGATCAGGGTTCTTCAGCGTGGCAATTTCTTCCAACTGAGCGCGCGACACCTTTCCGACCTTGTCGCGATTCGGAACTGAACTGCCCTTACTCACTCCGGCTGCTTTTCGCAGCAACACTGAGGCCGGAGGGGTCTTCTTGATGAAGCTAAAACTTTTGTCGGCGAATACGGTAATAATCACCGGTATCGGCAATCCGCGCTCCATATTCTGGGTTTCGGCGTTGAACGCCTTGCAGAACTCCATAATATTAACGCCGTGCTGACCCAGCGCCGGGCCTACCGGGGGACTCGGCTTGGCATCGCCCGCCGGCACCTGCAGCTTAATATAAGTATGAATTTTCTTTGCCATCTCTACGCTCCGTACGGGTGCAAACGCCTTGCGGCTCCCCGCGTAATTGGTCGCTACTGCCTAGCCTTTTTCGACTTGACTAAATCCAAGCTCAACCGGTGTCGAGCGACCGAAGATCGACACCGCCACTCGCAACTTGCTTTTTTCAAAATTGACGTCCTCGACGGTACCATTAAAGTCCTGAAACGGCCCATCGACGACCCGCACCAACTCCCCCGGTTCAAACGAGAATTTGGGTTTGGGCTTATCCGCGCCTTCCTTGACCTGATCGATAATGGCCTGCGCCTCCTTATCGGAAATCGGCGTTGGTTTGGCACTGGTCCCGCCAATAAATCCAGTGACCCGTGGCACGTTTTTCACCAGGTGCCAAGTGTCCTCGTCCATTTCCATCTGCACCAAAACATAGCCAGGAAAGAATTTCCGCTCACTGGTACGCTTCTGGCCCGCTCGCATCTCCACGACCTCTTCGGTCGGCACCATTATCTCGCCAAACTTATCCTCCATACCGACGCGCCGGATGTGTTCCAGCAGCGACTCTCTGACCTTTTTTTCAAAACCGGAAAAAGCATGCACAACATACCAGCGTTTCTTGCTCATTTATTACTTCCAATTACGTAGCTCGGGTGCCGAGCACGAGCTCGTAGATCACCCAAAATGACAGTGCATCCAATATCCACAGGTAGATTCCGACAATGATCACCATTACGATCACCACCAATGTTCCTTGGTGGGTCTCGCGCAACGTCGGCCAAACTACTTTGCGGACTTCGAGCCGGGACCCGACTGCGAATTCCCAGGCCGCTTGCCCAGGGGCAGAGGTCAGCGCCAGACCGCCGGCCGCAATAACACTGGCGATGACGATGCCAGCCCGAACCAACACCGACTGGTCACCCAGCAGATAGAACCCCGCGATCCCCGCCACAACGACGAGACCCGCGCTAATCAATTTGAGCTTATCGAGCACAATAAATTTTCAGCCGTATCGTTGTGGCAGGCCAGGAGGGAATCGAACCCCCAACCTGCGGTTTTGGAGACCGCCGCTCTGCCAATTGAGCTACTGGCCTATAACTATCGCATCATTCAATAATTTTGCTGACGACACCGGCGCCCACCGTACGGCCGCCTTCCCGAATCGCAAATCGCAACCCGTCTTCCATCGCAATCGGATTGATCAAACTCCCCGTCAACCGAATGTTGTCCCCAGGCATCACCATCTCAACC
>CAXMMZ010000250.1:0-7640 GCA_964194565.1 Arenicellales bacterium | reverse complement strand
ATACGATAAGTTTCAACAATTTGGATCGGTGAGTTGTCATCTTCGGGCGCATCCTTGCTCGCGCCTTGTAATTTCGAGACGATCTGTTCTCGCACTTCCGGTGTTCTGGCGCAGGTGGTATGGTCCCGTATCCGCGTTCATCGATCAGGCGGTAGCATGTTTCAGCAAGCCGAGGACAGCCACCGCGCGCGCCCTCTTAATACCCGGCAATCGGTAGGGAATCACCCGTCATGTGCATGACCGGCAGAGGGCGTCAGTATCATGGCGACGGAAGTGGATAAGCTTCTGAAGGGCTACCGGCGGTTTCGCGATGGGCCCTATGAGCAGAGCCGGCCGCTGATCGAGGATTTGGTGGCCCGTGGCCAGCGGCCAGAGGTGGCGGTGGTGGCGTGTTCCGATTCGCGCGTTGATCCGGCGATACTGTTTCAAGCAGACCCGGGCGATCTGTTCGTGATTCGCAATGTCGCCAACCTGGTACCGCCGATGGAACGGGAAGGCACCTTTCACGGCACCAGCGCGGCACTGGAATTCGCGGTACTAGGCCTCGGTGTGAAACATTTAATGGTGCTCGGCCATGCTCATTGCGGCGGTATCAAGGCGATGATGGCGCCCGATTCCATTGACGACACTTTTACGTTCGTCCCCCCCTGGGTTTCGATGCTTGCCGCCGCCCACCGGCGCGTGTTGGCAACCATGTCGCAAGCGGACAAGGCGGCGCGCACGCGAGCGTGCGAGCAGAATGCGGTGCTGGTTTCGCTCGAGAATCTGACCACGTTTCCGTGGGTGCATGCCCGGGTCGAATCTGGCGATCTCGCGTTGCACGGCTGGTACATCGACATCGCTGTCCCTGAACTCTCCGCCTATGATTGGGAAGCTGGCAAATTCACGGCGGTCGCGTGAGCACCTAGCCCGGATACTTAATGAAGGGTTGGGATGTCGGGGGAAAGTCGGTGAAGTAGTCCGTGCGATCGCTTGTCCGATGTGTACGGCGATAGAAGCGAAGTCGAAAACCGCTGATATGTGGGCCACGGCAATCTCCAAACCGATCTGCCGCGCAGGCTCCTAGCGCGAAACGTCCGGAATGTGAGAGAGGCCGACCGATCGAGACGACTAGAATCGTGCGTGCGGTCGTGTGCAGTGAGTTCGAGCGATGAAAATTGAGCGTATTGAAAGTATCTTTCTCCAGATTCCGCTAGCTCGCGCGTTCCACGGGATCAACTATTCGTACACTACAAAGACGGCGACTATCACCCGGGTTTATGCCGATAACGGTCCGATCGGTGAATGTTATCTCGGTGACGATTTTGGTATCGGTGCGGCCGTGGTGCGATGCATTCGGGATACGCTCCAGCCCGCGCTTACGGGCCACGACCCGCGGCAGATTGAGCACTGTTGGGAGGAGATGCACCGTTTCACGCACACTACATTAGGCGATCGACGGGTGGCGCTACAAGCCCAAGCCGCGGTTGATATGGCACTCTGGGACATGCTCGGCAAGGCGGCTGATATGCCATTGTATCGAATGTGGGGCGGCTACCGGTCACAGCTGCCGGTCATTGCGATCGCGGGCTATTACGAGGACGGCAAGCGACCGGCCGATTACGCGACCGAGGCCGAACAACTACGGTCGATGGGTATGGGCGGTATGAAGCTCAAGGTCGGGGGCATGAAGCCGAGTGATGACGCGGCGTGTGCCCGCGCGGTTCGCGATACGGTCGGTCATGACTTTCGACTCGCCGTGGATGCCAATCAGGCCTGGACCGTTGCCGAGGCGCTGGAGTTTTGTCGCGCTACGGCGGATCTCGAGCTGATGTGGTGCGAAGAGCCGTGCCATTGGTATAACGATCGTCGCATGCTCGCGGATTTGCGCGCCCGAGTCGACGTTCCGATCTGCGCGGGACAAAGCGAAATCTCCGGCGCAGGGTGCCGCGAGCTTATGGCGGTCGGCGCGCTGGATATTTGCAATTTCCATGCGGGTTATGGCGGCGGCGTGAGTGAATGGCATCGAGTCGCGGGCATGGCGCAGTGTTTCGGGCTGCAGCTGGCCCACACCGGTGAGCCACAACTGTCGATGCAACTCATGGCGGCGTATGCGAGCGCCACCTGTTTGGAGGTGTACCACCCGGACCGGGATCCGTTGTTTTATTGCACCCTGATGGACCCCGCAGACATCAACGATGGATTCTGCGAAGTCCCCGATCGCCCGGGTTGGGGGCTCGAGCTGGACGCCGCGTACATTAAGCGTTACACGGTCGCCGTAAACCCGTAGTTACCCCTTCCGTGTCACCCGGGCGCCGGCTGTCAGGCGTTGGGCCGAGGCGGCTGACATCTCCAGATTATCGGCTATATTTAATGTTGTGGGGTGTTATCGGCGGATTCCGTCCGGATCGGCCGAGTTTCACGCTCGGTTTGTCCATAAGGGGGTAGATTTGGCAAAGAAGGATAGAAAAGCGCGGGTTCCCAAGGTCAGGCGGTTTCACCGGCTGACCACGCGTATTGGTTTACTGGTCAGCGCGGCGACGCTGATTCCGGCGCTGTTGGTGACGGCCATCGCTGCCCATACGTTATGGAATTTCTTCCACGACGTCGCCGAGAGGGAGTTTCCCCTCAAACTAAATGCTACCTCGGCGAAGGTCGAATTATGGTACTCGCAGATCGTTAACGATATCAACGTTTTTGCGACGTCGCCCTTGTTGGTGGGCGCGATCGAGAGTTATGCCAGCTCGCCGCAGACGGCAATGAAAGACATCGAACTGTTTCTCGATCATGTCAATACGCGATTACCAAATTTCCGCGCGTTGTTCATCCTTGATGACCAAGGCAATGTCATTGCCTGGAACGGTTCTGCACCGGAAGTGTCGGTGCAGACATTGATGGCGATTACGCAGGAACGGTCGATTACGGCGATTCACGAAACCGACAGTGGCCCGGTGCAGTTCGTCGTTAAAAGTCTTGGTGGTAGTGCCAATGAGTTCGGCGCGACGATGGGAGCGGTCATCGATTTGGGCGCCCTCGACCCGTTATTGGCGGAGGGCGGCGTCGGTAGCCCCGGTGCTTTATATTTGCTGGATGCGAACCAGCGTTTTATTTATCCACGGGATAAACGTGTTTCCGGGGAATTTTTCAAACGGGCCGTTCCGTATGTTGGTGATGGCAATTCCATCCATCGTTATGCCGATAGTTCCGGCGAGCCGGTGCTTGGTAGTGCGGTGCCTGTGTCGGCGCATGGCGGCGCTTTGATTATAGAAAAACCCGAACAGGTGTTATTCGGGGCGATTTATTCGACACTGCAAGACACGCTGCTGGCCGGAATAGTCGTGATGTTGTTGTCGGTCATTGCCGCATGGCGTGCGGCGCGTTCGATTGTGCGGCCCGTCGACTCGTTATGCGCCGCCGCAGAGACGATTGGCGAGGGTAAGCTGGATATTCAGTTACCGGCTATCGACCGAGCCGACGAGATCGGCAAACTCACCGATGAATTCGGGTCGATGGTGGCTCGTTTGAAGCAACACTCCGTGGAGACAGAAGACTATCGGCGCGAACTGGAAGAAGCAAACGATCGCCTGCAAACCAATAACAAGGAATTGTCAGTATTGAACGAAAAACTCGAACTGCTATCGGTTACCGACAGCATGACAGGGCTCTATAACCGGCGCTACTTTGAGGAAAAAATTCACGAGCACCAGGCACAAACGAAACGTAGCGGAATTCCATTTTCGCTCCTGCTCGTCGACATCGACAACTTTAAGCGTTGGAATGACACCCTGGGTCATGAAGCCGGTGATCGCATCATCAAAGGTGTTGCCGCCGTGATGCAGGAGCAGGTCCGGACTACGGACGTGGCGGCGCGCATCGGTGGCGACGAATTCGCTGTGCTGGCATCGGTGGCAGATCAGGCCGGTGCGTTGGCGGCTGCAGAAAAGTTGTTGGACGAAATTCGAAAACAGGTGCGCGTCGATACCGAGGGCGAGGTCACGGTGTCGATCGGTGTTGCCCAGTACGCTGGAGACTCGGAGAAGCTCATGCAAAATGCCGACAACGCGTTGTACGCGGCAAAACACTCGGGCCGCAATTGTGTGCGTGCCAGTGAACCGTTATCGCCAACACCGCTCCTACGTCTTGCCGCCAAACAATCGGACATGTCCTAACTCGGAGGCCGTGACGGCGCAGACCGAATTTTCGAGAAGTCCGCGATTCAAGCGATCCGGAAAGTAATGTGGAGGATCTACGGCATTAAATCGTCTGTCTCGTCCAAATTGAGGTCTTACTTGGTTACGAGCTTGATCGACCCGTCTCAATTCATACCCACAACTAACAACAATAAATTATCGACTGATCGACCAACCTGCGTTGCTAATTTGATGCTGAGACTCAGAATTCTCGGGTAAGTAGTCGGGCTAGGGAACCGGCTGGACGAGGTCGCCCCGAACCCAACCGACCCGGCCGGCGGCGGTGCGCACCAATAACCACTCGCCGGACGATTCTTCTCGAAATATTGGTGTATCGTGCTCCAGAGTTAGCAGAATTGCGTCGTTTGTAGAGGGCGCGGCGCGCAGGTTTACGGTCTCGACCCGCACGACATAGGCATTTTCGGCGCTGGACAGGCGATCGACTTCATCTTTTACCGAGTTCAGAATGTGCTCGCCGCGCTGCGCAAAAAACACCGCCACACCAAAATTCGACTCGCCGAAATGGTGATCAGCTTGCTCGAGTTTGGCTTTGGCCTCCGCCAGCAAATCCTGGCGTTTGGGGTTTAGATCAGCGACGTGGCGGTACAGAATCTGGGTTTCCGCTATCCGTACGATTGCATCGGTGCGGCCGAGGCCGGCCTGCAACCCTGATTCCGCCGAGACTAATGTCCCTTCCGCGAGGTCGAGGTCATAGCGTAACCGCGCTACGCGGGTCTCGAGTTCGGTAATGCGCAGCGTCGCGGTGCGCAATGCGGCTTGCTCGGTGAGATCTGCGATTTTTTGTTGCTCGGTGTCCGCTGCGACACATTCCGTAGTGTGTGCTTGGCTCGTGATCGGCTCCGGTGCCTCAGACTGTGGCTCAGCCGTCGTCGTGGGTGACTGCGGTAACAGTTGGCAACCGGCAAGCAACAGTGACGCCAATACGGCTCGCGCCGATTGGCTATACAGGAATGTGTGGTTCATCATTTTTTCATTATAGGTGCATTCCGCTTGGTTTGTGGCGTTCACGGTTGCGCTCATAGCGTTGGACACGCGCCAAATGTGCGAGAATCTACGACCGGTCGTAAATCGACCAGGTTGCAACCGATAACGGAGTGAAAAAATCGATGGCAAACCGCCACGGGGGACGAGTACTTATCGATCAGCTCGCTATCAATGGCTGCGAGCGCGTCTTCTGTGTACCCGGTGAGTCGTATCTCGCGGCGCTCGACGGCCTTTACGGTCAGCCGCGAATCCAAACCGTCGTGTGCCGCCAGGAAGGCGGTGCGGCGATGATGGCGGAGGCCTACGGTAAGCTGACCGGCAAGCCAGGGGTTTGTTTTGTGACCCGAGGCCCCGGTGCAACCAATGCCTCGGCCGGTGTGCACATCGCTCAGCAGGACTCGACCCCGATGATCTTATTTATCGGCCAGATCGACCGGGGTTATGTGGACCGTGAGGCCTTTCAGGAAGTCGATTTTCGGCAGATGTATCAACCGCTCGCGAAGTGGGTCGCATCGATTGATTCGGCCGAGCGCATTCCGGAATACATCAGTCGCGCCTACCACACGGCGGTGTCGGGTCGGCCCGGCCCGGTGGTATTGGTGTTGCCGGAGGACATGCTGGCAGAGCCGGTAGACGTCGTCGACGCAAAGCCGGCCGTGGCCATTCAGACAAGACCCGACGCTGCGGGTATCGATGTGGTGGCCGCCACTCTGGCGGCTGCGTCGCGGCCCATCGTAATCGTCGGCGGTGGTAGTTGGTCGGATTCCACCTCATACGCATTAATGGCATTCGCCGAACGTTGGTCGTTGCCGGTCGTGGCGGAATTTCGCTGCCAGGACTACTTCGATAACCACCATCCTTCTTATATCGGTGATCTCGGGCTTGGTATTAATTCCAAACTATTCGAACGGGTGGCGGCGAGCGATGTCATTTTGTGTATTGGTGCGCGGCTGGGAGAAATGCCCACTAATGCGTACTCGTTGTTGAATATTCCAAATCCGAGTCAGACGTTCGTTCATATTCACCCGTCCGCGGATGAACTCGGCCGCGTGTACCGGCCCGATCTTGGCATAGTAGCGACCGCTCCTGCGTTTGCTGCGACCCTGCAAAATATGACGCTGACACCGCGGCGCGAGTGGCGCGAATGGACCAAAGCGGGGCGCAGAGATTACTTGGCACACATCGAACCGCCTACGGCAACCACAGCGCCTGATCTCGGTCGCATCGTCGCTTGGTTGAGTACACGCTTAGCCGGAGACGCCATTATTACCAATGGCGCGGGGCTATACACCTCGATCGTGCAACGCCATTACCAGTACCGCGAGTATCGTAGCCAACTCGCGCCGATCGCGGGTTCGATGGGGTACGGCCTGCCGGCAGCGATCAGTGCGAAGCTCCAGCAACCCGATAAGACGGTCGTGTGTTTTGCCGGTGACGGTTGTTTCTTGATGACGGGGCAAGAATTGGCGACCGTAATGCAGTATAAGGTGCGCATCATCATTGTCGTTGTGAACAACAGCATGTACGGCACGATACGCATGCATCAGGAACGCGAGTATCCGGGGCGGGTGGTGGCGACTTCGTTGCGCAATCCGGATTTCGCTGCCTATGCACGAAGCTTCGGGCTCGATGGTCAGGTCGTAACGACGACCGATGCGTTTCCGGCAGTGTTCGAGCATGCGCTAACTCAAAGTACGGCAGCGCTTATCGAACTGCGCGTGAAATAGCGAGCCACACGAAGCGGTACGACATTGACGTAACAGTCCTATAACTTTACGACCGGTTGGCTATTGCGTAGCCGCCGACTCCTAGAGTATAAGCTCGCGCCTGAAGCCGCTGCTGCGGCGGCCATACCGCAAGAGAGATCCGTCCGTGTCGATGTTGAGTGCCGTTTCAAGTTCATGGGCGTTGCTGCTGGGCATCTCGTTGATCATGCTTGGCAATGGTCTGCAGGGCACATTGCTCGGCTATCGCGCCAGCTCCGAGGGGTTTTCCACCGCCATCACCGGTCTGGTCATGACCGGTTACTATCTGGGATTCCTAGCCGGTTCGATGCTAGTGCCGAAGCTTCTGAAGGGCGTCGGGCACATCCGCGTGTTCGCGGCGCTCGCGTCGTTGGCGTCGGTATCGGTACTGTTGCATAACGTTTTTGTCGTGCCGTGGACCTGGGGGTTGTTTCGGCTCATTACGGGTTTTTCGTACGCGGGTTTGTTTATCGTCGCCGAAAGTTGGCTGAACGATCGCGCTACCAATGAGACTCGTGGCCAATTATTGGCCATCTATATGGCGATCACGTTTGCCAGCATGGCCGGTGGCCAGTTGCTGCTCAATGTGGCCGATCCGATGGGCGCGCAGTTGTTTATCCTCGTATCGGTACTGGTGTCGCTGGCGCTGGTGCCGATATCGATCACCGTCAGCGCGGCACCAAAGTTTGATGAGCCGAGTCATATCGGGCCCAGACAGCTG
>CAXMMZ010000249.1:0-16378 GCA_964194565.1 Arenicellales bacterium | reverse complement strand
GCTGTGAGTTACACCGCTATCGGCGTGATGGCCGGCGCCACCGGCGACCAATTACAAGCATATTTCCAAAACGTTTGGGGTATAGGTGCGGTCAGTATAATTCTGGTCTTAATGGCACTGTCGATGTTTGGCCTGTTCGAGATTCAAATGCCGTCGTTCGTGCAGTCGCGACTTCAAGATCGTACTCAGGGCTTGGCCGGTGGCAGGTTGGGTATGGTGTTCGTGCTGGGGTTGATCTCCGCGTTAATCGTCGGCGCCTGCGTGTCGCCGATTCTTGTCTCGGCGCTGAGCATCGCCATCGTAGCCGGTGATCCGATTCTGGGCGGCGCAATAATGTTTTCGATGGCACTGGGCATGGGTGTAGTGCTCATCGCATTAGGATTCGGTGCTCACATTCTGGTGCCGAATTCCGGTATATGGATGCAACGCGTCAAACAGGCGTTCGGCATTTTGTTATTGGCCGTCGCTATCTACTTGCTGGGAATACTCCCGGCGGTTCCGGTGTTGTTATTGTGGGCTGCATTGCTGATCATAACCGCGGTCTATCTCGGCGCGACTCAGGCCTTGCCCGACGGCGCCGCCGGTTGGCGCTACTTCGCAAAAGGTATCGGTACGGTACTGTTGGTGTGGGGGGTGTTGGGGCTAGTGGGCGGACTGGCCGGAAATCGCGATATACTCAACCCGCTGCCGCAGTTGGCAGCGACGTGGGTTGCCAAATCCGATTCCACCGGTGGTGACAGCAACAAACCCGAGCGCTTCTTGGCGGTGGCGTCACTAGCGGAACTTCACAGCGCGTTGGTCAATGCTCGTAATGCCGGTAAACCGACGATACTCGATTATTACGCGGATTGGTGTATCGATTGTAAACGTATGGAAACCAATACATTTAGCGATCCGGAAGTCGCCGCCGAAATGAGCCGGTTCGCGTTATTGCAGGTGGATGTGACCAACCCGAACGATGCCGAGCGACGCGCTTTAAAACAGCGATTCGACGTTTTTGGACCACCGGCCATGTTGTTTTTTGACAGACACGGGCAGGAGCAAACTAGTCGCCGTTTATACGGCTTTCGTACCGCTGCTGAATTCCTGGGTATCCTTCGTGGCATCTAAATCAAAGCCGTTGCCGAAACACACGGTGCTTACACCGAATGTCGGTCGCGATCGCCTCATACAATTAGTGCTGGTATCGGCGGTATTGGCGGTAATCCTCGGTATCGTGGTGGCGCAGTGGAATAGTCGAGACCCGCGAGCATGGATGCGCTCGGTTACGTTGGAGGATGTCGATGGCGAGCCACGGATATTGGCAGAATGGGCGGGGCGGCCGTTGCTGGTCAATTTTTGGGCGACCTGGTGTCCGCCCTGTCGTGAAGAGATACCATTACTGTCGGCGGCGCAGGATGCCTATGCCGCGCGTGGCTTGCAAGTCGTTGGGATTGCCTTGGATGACGTCGGGCCCGTGCGCTCGTTTGTCGACCAAATCGGCATCAACTACCCGTCGTTGCTCGGCGGTGACACCGGCGACACATTAATGCATGAATTCGGCAATCGGGGTTCGCTGCCGTTTACCGTGCTTATCGACCGTGACGGAGCGGTGCACGCCACCAAACTCGGCCCGTTTACCGCGGCTGAATTGGCTTTCGCAGTCGACGAGTTATTAGCCCCTGTCGCACGCTAATCATCGGTTGTAGCGCGATCTTCGTCAAAATTGGTCCGATCGTCCGGGAATTTCCCGGAAACTGGACAGCCGTGACTGACTTGGGCACACTACGGTGGCTGTTTCCCGATCCACGGTCCTCCGTCTCACCGATTTCCCAAGGATACTGATATTGACCGCTATCTTGGTATTGCACGGCCCTAATCTGAATCTGCTCGGAGAGCGAGAGCCGCAGCATTACGGCCTTCGTACGCTCGCGGAAATCGACCGTGCGCTTATTGACCTCGGCAGCGCGGCGGGATACCGCGTTATCACCCATCAAAGCAATGCTGAACATGACCTGGTGGACACAATTCACCGCGCTCAGCCCGACGGCGTCGGCTTCATCGTCCTCAATCCGGCCGCGTTCACCCATACCAGCGTGGCGTTGCGGGATGCGTTAGCGGCCGTGGACCTGCCGTTTATCGAAGTGCATTTGTCCAACGTTCATTGCCGTGAGTCGTTTCGCACCAAATCGTATTTTTCCGATATTGCGCTCGGAGTGATCAGCGGTTTCGGTCCGCAAAGTTACGAGTTGGCGATACAGGCTGCGATCCATTATCTCGATGCACAAAACACCGAGGCGCCGCGTGGACGTTCGTAAGATAAAAAAACTTATTGAGTTGCTCGAAGATTCGACACTGACGGAAATGGAAATTACCGAAGGCGAGGAGTCCATTCGATTGTGCCGTGCGGTGTCGGTGACGACATCGGCCTCCCAATCCTTCAGTGTCCCGCTGGCCGCGCCGGCCGGTCCTGAGTCTATTGCCAGCGGCGCGGCAGCGGCGATCACTGTTGCCCCCGCCGAAAAGCCGGACGGTCATCCAATTCGTTCGCCAATGGTGGGTACTTATTATGCGTCACCGAGTCCCGACACTAAGGCATTTGCCGAAGTGGGTCGCGAAGTACGAGCGGGCGATCCGTTATGCGTTATTGAGGCGATGAAAATATTTAATCAAATCGAAGCCGACCGCGGCGGCATCGTGCGGACAATCTTCAAGGAGAACGGTGACCCGGTGGAATACGGCGAAATTCTCTTCATTCTCGAATAGCTACGCCCCGGCACTCCGTCCATGCTTGAGAAAGTTGTCATCGCTAATCGCGGCGAAATCGCGCTTCGCATACTGCGTGCTTGTCGCGAATTGGGCATTAAGACCGTCGCCCTGCACTCAGAGGCGGATCGCGAGGCCAAGTATGTCAAACTCGCCGACGAATCGGTGTGTATTGGACCAGCGCGAGCCGCCGACAGTTACCTCAACGTGCCGGCCGTTATCGCCGCCGCTGAAGTGACCGACGCCACGGCGATTCACCCCGGATACGGCTTTCTCGCCGAAAATGCCGATTTTGCCGAGCGCGTCGAGCAAAGTGGTTTTGTGTTTGTGGGTCCGCGAGCCGAAACGATCCGGCTCATGGGCGACAAAATTTCCGCCATCAACGCGATCAGCGAAGCGGGGGTGCCCTGTTTGCCCGGTTCCGCTGGAGCGTTGAGTAACGATTCCGAACAGTGGATGCAATTGGGCGCCTCGATCGGTTATCCGGTGATGGTGAAGGCGGCCGCCGGAGGCGGTGGCAAGGGTATGCGCACCGTCTATAGCGACGCTGACCTGGTTAACGCGATTTCGCTCACGCGCGCGGAGGCCATGGCTGCGTTCGGTAGCGACTCGATATACATGGAGAAGTTTCTCGAGCACCCGCGCCATGTCGAAGTGCAGGCCGTATCGGATGAATTCGGCAACGCGATACATCTCGGTGATCGTGATTGTTCGGTGCAGCGCCGCCACCAAAAAGTGATCGAAGAGGCGCCAGCACCAGGCATTTCAGCGGTAGCGCGAGAGCGCATCAGCCAGCTATGCGTCGATGCCTGCCGTCGGATCCGGTATCGCGGCGTCGGCACTTTCGAGTTCCTGTACGAACAGGGCGAATTTTATTTCATCGAAATGAATACGCGGATCCAAGTCGAGCATCCGGTGTCGGAAATGGTCACAGGCGTGGATATCGTCAAGCTGCAACTGATGATCGCGGCCGGCGAAGCGTTGCCGTTCGCACAGAGCGATATCGAAATCGTCGGTCATGCCATCGAATGCCGCATCAACGCCGAAGATCCCGAGAGCTTTCTGCCGTCGCCGGGACGAATTGTTCAATATCACCAGCCCGGTGGACCTGGTGTTCGGGTGGATTCGCACGTTTATAACAACTATACGGTGCCGCCGTACTACGATTCGTTAATTGCTAAAGTGATCGCCTATGGGGTCGATCGAGAGGAAGCCATTGCGCGGATGCGCGGCGCGTTGCAGGAAATGGTCATCGACGGTATTCAAACCAATATTCCTTTGCATCAAACCGTACTTGCCAACAAGGCCTTTGTCGATGGTGGGATCGGCGTGGATTTTCTCAACGACATCGCCGTCGAATCGGACTAGGTAGTCGGCCCGGAAAAAGCCACAATACCTTAGAATGACTTTGATCTATACACAAATTCCTAGTTGTGAATTTTTCACCAATTCGGCCGACTAGAAGAAAAAACCAGCAAAAGATAGAGCGTTTTTCACGGACGACTATAGGTGCGGATAATTCATGAACCTGGATCGGGGGCCTAGTATATTTCGGTATCCGCGCAATCCGGCGTAATCGTGCCGCCGTCCTGGATCGAAATATCGGTACGCGTCGCCCGTCGGCACCAGGTTGCGGCTGAGCGGTTGTTCAGCAAGTATGCGGCGCTGGCGGTGACCGCGAGTGGTGCCTCGACCGATGCGTGTTTTCAGAGTGACACCGCGAACATGCCGTATTGGGAATCGACCAAACTAACCGGATTATTCGCGGCCGATTGCGCTGTTGAAGCGATTACTGGCTGTTTGCGGTCTGAGTTGCATGCCGCCGCCGCGGACATTGAAGTCACTGCCCTTAAAGACCGAGACTGGGAGCGCGAATCCCGGTCGCGGTTCACACCAATAGCCGTCGGTGCGGGCCTATGGGTTTGTCCGAGCTGGTGCGTGCCGCCCGCAGAAGCCGAAACAGTCGTTTACATCGACCCGGGAATGGCGTTCGGCACCGGCCACCACGCTACGACGTCGCTGTGCCTAGAATTTATCGCACGACATCCACTGGCGTCCGGTACCGTGGTGGATTACGGTTGCGGCTCCGGAATATTGGGAATTGCCGCATTATGCCGAGGCGCGGCCCGTGTTTGGGCAATAGATAATGACCCGCAGGCACTGACCACCGGTGCGGAGAATGCTCGGCGCAATGGCGTCACGGACAGATTTACGCCGCTTCGCGCCGACAGTGTGCCGAGTGCTATCCATGCCGACCTCGTCGTAGCCAATATTCTTTTTGATACACTAATCCGCCTGCGTGCGCGGCTCACTTCGATGGTTAATTGCGGTGGGAATCTATTATTATCCGGTATCCTTCCTGAGCAAGCGCACGCATTGGCACATGAATACGCGTCTGATTTTGACTTCCAACAATTCGACCGAGAGGGATGGTCTATATTAACGGGAAGGAAGCGATAGCGAACCTGCTGTTCTATACCCCACCAATAAAGTTGCCACGGCGCCGATTTATCCACTCGCATCACGATAATGTACACCCAGTGCCCCAATTGCCAATCGGTCTTCGGACTCACGGAGGAACAAATCAGGGTTCGCCAGGGTTTGGTTCGATGTGGGTCGTGCAAGGAAGTATTCAACGCTACCTGGAATCTCATAGATAGTATTCCTGCCGCCGGTATTCCAGCTGGCGCAACGCCCGAGGCGCCTACGGCACACCACAACGAACCCTGTAGTCCGCAGGTCCCGGCAGCCGACAATATACTGGACGATGACGATTCTAATGTGTTGTTAACGTCACCGTCGGAGGCGCGATCGGCTTATGTTCAAAGCAGCAACTCCCGTCGCGACACCGATTCCTTAGTAGCTACAACCCATCAAGCCGAAATCAGTCTCAGCGATCTGGGCGATAGCGTAGCAGATGCCGGCGCCCCGACTACAGACTCGGCGGCCGATGCCGCCGAGGATGATCGTTACGAGTTCGAGTTTGAACATTTGCGTGCTACGGCACCGTCGCCTACAGCTACCGCGGAATCGGCGGCGAGCCCAGGCTCGGCTGACGACGACGAATTCGAATTTGAGTTCGAGTTCTCGCACAGTGCTCCACGCCGTTTGCTCACTCCGACAGTTGCCGAATCTGCGCCGAGTCGCGATGCTACGCCTGGGGCACCGGCTTCGGTCGCCGAAGACCGCGGTGTGGCATCGGTAGCGCGGCAGCCCGAATCGACGATGCCGATCGCGCTCGAACAACCGTCACCAATTGCTCAGCAACCGGATACCGCGACGGGCACCGAAATTCTCGCCGCTACATTGGCGAGCGATGAACCCGAAGCGGCTTACCGTGACGTGTCGGCGAGTTCCGGTATCGATGATGGCATATCGCTCCCGTTGGTCGACGATGAGTTCTCCGTATCGTCCGGTGCCGCCGGGCCCGGTATTGTGCAGGAAGTGAGCATTGCAAGCGAGGGATTTGCGATCGAATACGATGCTACGGCAACGGCCGATGCTGACCACGATCTCGGCGTGCCGCGGCCGGATTTCTCTATCGACTCGGACATTGCCGTCGAATTTGATGACAACGGTACCGTGTATCGTAACTCACAGCACGACACGACGCCCTTTGATGTTAATCTCGAACGGGTCGAGCCCGTGCAACCGATCGCCCAAAGCGCCGCCACGACCGTGGCTGACGCTTCGTTTCAGTCCGTAGTCGATGAATTGGAGCAGATAGACGAATTTGGGTCCGCTGATGATGCTCTGGGACTCGCACCCGATAGCATAGTGAATGGCCCGTCCGCGCCGGATGACGAAGCCGGTATCTTCGAGGACACCGATAGTTATAACGCACTGGACTTCGATAACGCGCCCGGCGACGACGTCATCATACGCGCGAACGGTAACTCGATGGTGCCACAGCCGGCCGGCATTGGCACGGCTGCCGCCGAAGCGCCCACGTCACCGGCAAAGGTCGATGAGTGTGGGTACGCCGAATCCGCCGCTGATGAGATTCAAGCGCCTTCGATCGATGACCCGGTCGGACTCGATGCTGAACCCAGGTTCGTCGAGGAGTCGCCGTCGCCCGCAGCGGGCACTGAAGCGGAGCACGAAACTGTCGCGGCAGACGAAGAGTTTCAATCACACGGTGCGGTTGATAGCGCTATTACGGAATTGGTCGTTGTCGATCCGACCGCTATTGATATAACCACGGCGGAGGGTATCGCTGTCGGTCCTACCCGGGAACCGCCTGTATCCGAGGCCGATCGCGATATATCGAGCGTTGCCGTTGGCGATGTTGCGGCCAAGGCTGATGGATTCGATGCTAACGAATTAACCAACGAAAGTATCGACGAATCGCCTGTCGACGACTCGCCTATCGACGACTCGACACTGGATGTGGCGATTCACGGAGCCGACGAACCGACAGAGGAAGTGGACCGCAAAGTCGATTGTGCAATCACCATCGATGCCGCTGCCACCGATGTAAGGTCTGCTTTCAACGAATCGACCGAAGGCGCCGTCGCGGGTTCCGACGGCCAACAGCCCCCCTCAATAAGGGATGCCGATTGTGTTGATATTCGCGACGATGTAGCCACTGACCAATCCTCTGACATTGACGCGCCAATCGAAGGCGACATTGCGGATCGAATGGTCGTCGATTTGGAATTATCGGATGCCATGGCCACAGAATCCGACGACGCCGTATCAACGTCGGAAGCGGACAGCACGGCCGACGATGATGTCAGCGACGTGGTGGCTGCGAAGGCGCAGTTTGGTGTCGACGAATCGGCCGAAGCCGACGTAGTCGAGCAATCCGTTGCGGAATCGATGTCGTCGGATGCCGAGCACGCCGATCCTGACGAAGAATCGCCCGTGTCGGAAACGGATTCCGATAGTGTTCCGGTCAGCGAAGCGGCGGCCACAGATGAGAAGTTTGATTTCGATGAGCTGACCGAGGATGTTGCGGAGCAGTCGCTTGGCGACTCGACGCCAACGGGTATCGAGGTTGCAGATTCCCTTGGCGAAAAATCCACGCTGAAAGGCGGCGGCACGGCCGAGAATAAAGTGGTCGGTTATGCTGTGGCCACGGACGAGCCGTTCGAATTCGACGAATCGTCGGATGACGACGATGTGGAGCCATCGGTCGCGGAATCGACCGCATCCGAGGTCGAGGTTGCGGATTCCGACAGCGAGCCGTGTGTACTCGACGCGGACTCTGATCGTGAAGTGGCCAGTGATGCCGTGGCCACGGACGAGCCGTTCGAATTTGACGAATCGTCGGATGACGACGATGTGGAGCCATCGGTCGCGGAATCGACCGCATCCGAGGTCGAGGTTGCGGATTCCGACAGCGAATCGCCCGCACCCGAAGGCGACTCCGATAGTGAAGTGGCTGGGGATGCCGTGGCTAAGGATGAGCGGTTTGACTTCGATGAGTCAGCGAAGGATGCCATTGAACAACTTGTTGATGATCCAAAGACCGAAGAACCAGCGGCCGATGTCAATTTGGACATCGCCCTTGAGTCAGCTGATGGTGGCGCAGTAGAAATCGACACGACGTCAAACGACGCGGACGATTTTGACTTCGCCGATTCACAAAACGTCGAGTCTGTAGATTTTTCCATCGAGGAGTCGATGCTTACTGTCGCTCAAGCATCTCCCACCAATACCGAGGCCGCTCCCGATTCGACCGACGTGACTACGGATCCTGCGGGCGTCGAGCTCACAATCACTCACGAAGGAATACCGTCTTCTTTCGCCGATGTCGAAGAAATCGTGCTGGAGACGTTCAGCTCGCCGGGGCAAGGCGAACTGGATTTCTCGGCGGTGGAACAATCATCGCTGCCACCGCCGGAGGCCAATGCCCGTGTCGTGTGGCGCCAACCCGGCAACGGCGGTGTGTTACCGGCCGCCGCAATCGGTGGCCGCGGTGTTTCCGCGGCAGGCACAGCTCCGAGCGCTGCTTTGCCGCGCACGTTCTCGGTAAAACCACAAAAGTGGCGGTCGGCGGCCGCGTCGATTACCTTGAGCATCGCCGCTATGGTGCTGATCGGTGCATTGTTATGGCAAATACGTTCGGTTCATCTCGATACCCTAGCTGAATCGCCGCGTTTGCGGCCGGTGTTAACGGAGTTTTGCAAGTATGCAGCCTGCGCGTTGCCGGCGCGGGTCGATGTCGATAAGATTGATCTTGCCGAACTGCTAGTTAAACCACACCCCGATAGCCCCGGTGCGCTACGGGTCAGCATTAGCCTGATTAATCGCGCAAAATTTTCGCAGCCGTTTCCGGCTCTTCAAGTATCGTTGACCGATCGGTCCGGATCCGTCGTGGGGCGGCGTACGTATCGTCCTGAACAATATCTGCATTCGGCGGATGTGGACACGCGATTACTAAATCCCAATACTGCCGAGGCCTTCGCCCTCGACCTCGTGCGGCCCGACGAAACCGCGGTGGGCTATGAAGTCGAATTGATTTCGGCGCAGTAATATTCCGTGCGATAAAAATTTTACCCCGTTTATCCGTTGGTACTTTTCCGAATCCGTGTTCGGAGTTATGATCTTGCGTCTGCCGCTGTCATTCTCGCGTTGGTCGTTGTACCGACGGCTAGGGCGAAGGCGATATTGCGTGAGTCCTCGCGGCGCTGCTTGTGCTAGATTCTTTTTATAGGGTTGTATCAGTCGGTCCAGCAATTGGGGAATGGGTTTTATGCAAATCGGTTCGCGGCGACTAAACAACAATGTACTCGTAGCACCGATGGCAGGTGTTACGGATCGACCGTTCGCCCGTAAACATGTGTCTTGGTATCTCGGACCATTTCCCGACGATCGCGCACTCAGGCATGATGTCAATCGCGCGCAAACCGCCGACGCACAACTTGGGTTGGCAGGACGATTTTTTGACGCACTCGAATGCGACACGCATTTGGCCGCATGAGAAAAACAAAGAAAAATACCACAGGCCCGTTGGGGGAATGTGTTACACGAACGCTAAAGCGCTATTTCGCCGATATGAACGGCGAACAGCCGACCGGGATATACGGCATGGTAATAGGAGAAATCGAGCGGCCGTTGCTGGACCTGGTAATGGAGCACGCGGATCAAAACCAAACGCGCGCGGCGAAAATGTTAGGAATAAATCGCAATACCTTGCGTAAGAAGCTGGAACACTACGGCATCGATTGAGCCGGCTCCGCGCGCATTGGCGGCGATTGGCTGGTGTGGTGCGCTGCACTCACAGCAACCGGTCAGGCATTGATCTGAACCTCTTTAATAAGAACACCGCACTCCTATGTGGCGGACGACTCCCAATCGGTCCAAATTTCTGAGGGTATGAGGATATGGTGTCGGTAGCTCAAACTGCGGCGCAGAATGCCGGTTCCACGCCGATACGGCGCGCGTTAATAAGTGTATCCGACAAAAGCGGAGTTGTGGATCTAGGCCGCCGTTTGCAGGCATTGAATGTTGAACTGCTGTCGACCGGCGGCACCGCAAAGTTGTTGGCCGAAAACGGCGTAACAGTCACCGAAGTCTCGGACTATACCGGATTCCCGGAGCTTATGGACGGTCGCGTAAAAACGCTACACCCGCTTGTCCACGGCGGTATCCTCGGACGCCGCGGCATCGATGATGCCGCGATGCAGCAACATTCGATAAAACCTATTGATCTGATCGTAGTCAATCTCTATCCATTCGAACAAACTGTGGCGGAGCCGGATTGTACGATCGAAAATGCGATTGAGAATATTGATATCGGTGGCCCCGCGATGTTACGAGCCGCAGCGAAAAACCATCGTGATATTACGGTGTTGGTGCGGCCGCAGGATTATGCCGTGATTCTGGATGAACTGGAGTCCCAAGCCGCGGTATCTGCCGATACCCGGTTTCGCTTGGCGTGCCGCGCGTTCGCCTATACGGCGCGTTACGACGGCATCATTACCAACTACTTGAGCGCGATTCAGGAGGGTACGCCGAATATCGGCCTGCCCGATGTGCTTAGCCTGCAATTCGAAAAGATCTGTGCGATGCGGTATGGGGAAAATCCGCATCAGCAAGCGGCGTTTTATGCCGACGCTGAATCTGCCGATAGCAGTCTTGTTAGCATCGTGAGTGCGGAATTGCTACAAGGCAAGACCTTATCGTATAACAACGTTGCCGATGCTGACGCGGCGTTGCAGTGTGTCTGTGAGTTCGAATCGGATGCGTGTGTGATCGTCAAACACGCCAATCCATGTGGTGTAGCAATCGGAGATGATAGCCTGGCGGCGTACGATAGAGCCTACGCTACCGACCCGACTTCCGCGTTTGGCGGGATCATTGCCTTTAATCGGCCGCTGGACGGACATACCGTTAAGACCATTCTCGATCGGCAGTTTGTGGAAGTACTGATTGCTCCCGGCTTCGACGATAACGCGCGGGATGCGCTTGCCGAGAAACCCAATGTCCGTGCTTTGCAGACCGCGACGATCGATGAGCCGCTCGGCGCGGTGTTGGATTTCAAACGCGTGATGGGTGGTTTATTGGTACAAGATCGTGATGCCGCGCTAAGCAGTGTCGGTGAGTTGAAAATCGTGACTCAACGTCAGCCCGACGATCAGCAGCTACGCGATTTGTGGTTCGCCTGGCGCGTTGCGAAGTATGTCAAGTCCAACGCAATCGTCTATGCTCAGGATGGGCAGACCATCGGCATTGGCGCGGGCCAAATGAGCCGGGTCTACTCGGCACGTATCGCCGCCATTAAGGCCGCTGACGAAGGCTTGCGGGTTGATGGTTCGGTGTTGGCGTCCGATGCGTTCTTTCCTTTTCGCGACGCAATCGACGCGGCGGCTGAGGTCGATATTGCCGCCATTATTCAACCAGGAGGCTCGATGCGTGACGATGAAGTGATTGCCGCGGCCAACGAGCATAATATTGCGATGGCCTTTACGGCGATGCGGCATTTCCGACATTGACCGCATGAGAAGCCTGGTAGAAACACTTCGTCGGTGAGACGGTCGCGTAAAAAAATATTAGTGGTGGGCGGTGGCGGCCGTGAGCATGCGCTGGCATGGAAGGCCGCACAATCGCCTGCGGTCGATGCGGTTTTTGTGGCGCCCGGCAACGCTGGCACGACGCGGGAAGCGCGGGTTTGTAATGTTGAGTTGGCCGCGGACGACATCGACGGGCTACTTGAATTCGCAACTACAACCGGTATCGACCTCACAATTGTCGGGCCCGAAGGCCCATTGGTGGCAGGTATTGTCGATCGTTTCACTGCGAACGGATTGCGCTGTTTTGGACCGACCCGGGCGGCTGCACGATTGGAAGGCTCCAAGAAGTTCGCTAAGGAGTTTATGCTGCGCCACGGCATACCGACCGCGCACAGCGAAGTGTTTTCCGACTACGATCGCGCTGCGAAATTCATCGATCGCCACGCCGGACCGCTGGTGATCAAAGCGGACGGTCTTGCCGCCGGTAAAGGCGTGGTCATTGCGCCAAACCGGGAGACCGCGGCCGCGGCCACGCGGCGCATGCTGGTCGACGGTGAATTTGGCGATGCGGGCCGCCGTATTCTCATCGAGGAATTTCTGACCGGGGAAGAAGCGAGCTTCATCGGTATTGTTGCGGGCGAACGGGTTGCGGCGCTCGCCACATCCCAGGACCACAAAGCGCGCAACGACGGCGACACCGGGCCCAATACGGGTGGCATGGGCGCGTATTCGCCGGCGCCGGTAGTGACGCAAGCGCTGCATGACCGAATTATGTGCGAGGTCATGCAACCGACGGCACGCGGTTTGGTGGCTGAAGGGTTGCCCTACTGTGGATTGCTATATGCCGGCTTGATGATCGGTATCGACGGCACGCCGCGCGTATTGGAATACAATTGTCGGTTTGGTGACCCCGAAACGCAGCCTATACTCATGCGCTTACGTTCGGACTTGGTGGACTTATGCGAGCGTGCTCTGGAAAACGACATCGGCGCAATTGAGTGGGATCCGCGGGCGGCGCTCGGCGTTGTCATGGCGGCGCAGGGGTACCCAGGTGAATGTCGACGGGGTGATGCAATACAGGGTTTGGATGGCATCGATTCCGACTCGGTAAAGGTGTTTCATGCCGGGACCGTAGTGCGCGATCGGGAAGTGCTCACCAACGGCGGGCGGGTAATGTGTGTGACGGCGTTAGGGGCGAGTGTACTCGACGCTAATCGACGCGCGTATCGGGCAGTAGCACAGATAAATTGGGGAAGCCAGTACTATCGTTCCGACATTGGCTATCGTGCAATTGCGCGCGAGACAGACGCGCCGGACCGAGCAATCACCGGTAAAATAACTACGAGGTAACGATTTTATGCCGCCATTATTCGTGGCTGTACTTATGGGTTCGGATTCCGATCTGCCGGCAATGCAGACCACACTGGATACGTTGGATGATCTGGGAGTGCGCTGGGAAGTGCGGATTACGTCGGCGCACCGTACTCCGCAAGCGACACATGCCTACGTTCAGGACGCTGACCAACGCGGTTGTGGGGTATTCATCGCCGCGGCCGGTTTGGCCGCACACTTGGCCGGGGCCGTGGCCGCGGTTACGGTCAAGCCGGTTATTGGGGTGCCGATGGATGCCGGGTCGTTGGGCGGCCAGGACGCGTTGCTGTCGACCGTGCAAATGCCCGGCGGTATACCTGTTGCCTGTGTCTCGATCGGCAAGGCCGGCGCGCGCAATGCGGCGTATCTCGCCGCCCAAATACTCGCACTGACCGACCCCGCCGTTGCCAAGCGTCTGCGTCAACATCGCGACGACAATGCCACCGCGATCGAGCATAAGAATCAGGAATTGCAAAGCCGAATCACCAGCGCGAAGTCGCATTGAAGCTGCAGGATTTAGAACATGCCGCCCGCATCATCGCCGAAGGAGGTGTGGTGCTGTATCCGACTGAAGGATGTTATGGGATTGGTTGTGACCCCTGCCGACACGCTGCGGTTCGGCGGATTCTCTATGCTAAACATCGGAGCTGGCAACACGGATTGATCGTAATCGGTGCGACCATGAATCAGATATTTCAATATATCGATGCGGAACCCGCGTTGCTCGCGCCGGCGCTTGCGGACTGGCCGGGCCCTCACACTTGGCTTATGCCAGCGCGGGCCGGTGTATCGCGTTGGATTCGCGGCCATCACGACGGCGTCGCCGTACGGCTGACTGACCACCCTATCGCACGGCGACTATGTTTGTCTGCGCATCGCGCCATTGTTTCCACCAGCGCCAACCGCCACGGGCTTGATCCGGCTCGTACCGATGCGCAAGCGCGGCGCGCCTTGGGACGGCGCGTGGACTATGTATTGTCGGGCGTTGTCGGGCGCTTACGCAATCCGACGCCGATTCGCGATGCGCGTACCGGTGCAATTGTGCGTAGCGGATAACGCACTGCATGTCGCCCGCCAACGATACGATCGATGTTGCCGCGGTCGCCGGTTATTTCACTGCGCTGCAGGATCGCATTTGCAGTGCGTTGCAGTTCGACGACAGTCCGAACCGTTTCGAACAGGATGACTGGAAGCACGGCGCGGGCGGTGGTGGCCGCACCCGAGTGCTGCGTAACGGCCAAGTCTTTGAACAAGCCGGTGTTAACTTTTCCCATGTACAGGGGCAACGATTGCCGAAGGCGGCTACACAAAGTCGGCCGGAACTGCGGGATCGGCCGTTTCGGGCGATGGGGGTGTCGTTGGTTGTACACCCACTGAACCCCTATGTACCGACCACCCATATGAACGTGCGGTTCCTGGTGGTGGACGAGACATCGGCAGCGCCGGTGTGGTGGTTTGGCGGCGGATTCGACTTGACCCCGTACTATGGGTTTGTCGAGGATGCCGTCGCCTGGCATCGCGCGGCCCGTGCTGCGTGTGCGGGTTATGGCGATACGGTATACGAAAAGTATAAGCGTTGGTGCGATGAGTATTTTTATCTGCGCCATCGCGACGAGTGCCGCGGTATCGGCGGTTTGTTCTACGACGACTTGAGCGAGGGCGGCTTCGGTCGCTGTTTTGCGTTTACCCGCAGTGTCGGCGATCAGTTTGTTAAAGCGTATCAACCGCTCGTGGCGCGGCGCAAAGCGACACCGTATGGTGATCGTGAACGGGAGTTCCAGCTGTATCGCCGCGGCCGATACGTGGAATTCAACCTGATATACGATCGCGGCACGTTGTTTGGACTGCAGTCCGGCGGCCGCACCGAATCGATTCTGATGTCGCTGCCACCGCACGCGGCGTGGCGTTACCATTGGGCACCTGAGCCGGGTACCCCGGAAGCCGATCTCTACACACAGTTCCTGAAACCGCGCGATTGGTTGGCGGAAGATTGACTCTGCCGGCATACGACGCGGTATCCCGATTGTGATTTACGTTTATCGTGTCGTGCTATATCTTTTCCTGCCGGTTCTGCTAATTCGGCTGGTGTTGCGGGGTTTCAGCAATCCGGCGTACTGGCGGCGTTGGCGTGAGAGATTTGCCGTGGATCGCCATTCATTACATCCGGCCGATCTCTGGGTGCACGCCGTATCGGTGGGGGAGGTACGGGCCGCGACACCGTTGATATTAGCGATTTTGGAAAGATCACCGAGCCTGCGTATCGTGGTCACCACCATGACGCCGACCGGCGCTGACCAGTTACGCAAATCCCTGCAAGGCAAAGTCCGACATTGTTATGCGCCGTATGACTATCCTGGCGCCGTCGCGCGATTCCTTGCGCGGGTGCGGCCGTCGCTGCTCATCGTTCTGGAAACCGAAATCTGGCCCAACATCGTAACCGCGTGCAACCGTTACGGCACACCGGTGATTTTTACCAATGTTCGGATGTCCGCGAGGTCGCATCGGGGTTATCGTTATCTGCAATCGTTGATTGCCCCGGTGTTGACGAAAATCTCCGATTTTGGCGTGCAATCCCAGGCCGACGCCGAGCGGCTCATCGATCTCGGCGCGCTTGCATCGCGTGTGACGGTGACGGGTAGTATTAAATTTGAAGTACAACTTTCGCCCAGTCTGCGCGAAGTCGCTGAGGTCGAGCGCCGGCAGTGGGGCAGCCAGCGCGAGGTCTGGGTGGCGGGCAGCACGCACGATGGTGAAGAGGAGATGTTGTTGGCGGCCTATGACGAGGCGAAACGACAGCACCCCAAACTGCTGTTGGTGCTCGCGCCGCGACATCCTGAACGGTTCGCGACGGTGGCTCGGCTGTGTCGCCGGGCCGGTTATGCAGTGCTGCGTCGTACCGAACAACAGGGCGCGATTCCAGACAACACCGACGTCTATGTGGCGGACACGATGGGCGAGTTGCCGATGTTCTATTCCGCCTCTGACGTTGCGTATGTCGGCGGCAGTTGGACTCCGGTTGGGGGTCACAACATATTAGAGGTCTGCGCGGTCGGTGTGCCGGTTCTATTCGGTCCTTATATGTTTAATTTTTCAGAAATAAGCCAAATCGTGCTGCAGCGCAATGCCGGCCGCCAAGTCAATACAGCAAATGAATTAGCTGTGGCACTCCACGAATATTTGCATGACGCCAATCTACGGTTCGCGACTGGCGAAGCGGGGCGCATGGTTGTGGAAGAGAACCGCGGCGCATTGCAACACACGCAGACGTTATTGGAACCTTATTTGCGCGATGTCGTAGCGAC
>CAXMMZ010000248.1:0-11521 GCA_964194565.1 Arenicellales bacterium | reverse complement strand
GCCAAGTTCATTTTTACCTCACTATCGGAGACGATCGCATTCTCGTTACTGAGAGTTGCGATGCCGATGCCGACGCAACGTTACACGGTACATTGCTCGCGTTCGCAGCCGCGTTTCGCGGCGCCAGTGCCGAGGCGTTCGTGAGTGGCGATATCGAGGTGAGTGGCGATGTTGAAATCGTGCAGCAATTTGGTGCCATCGTCGGCGCTTTGGATATCGACTGGGAGGAGCCACTGGCCCGTGTGGTGGGGGATATGCCAGCCCGGCAAGCGGGCAATCTGGTGCGCACGGGTCTAGGCTGGATGCGCTCGGCCGGCGCTTCTATCGAACGCAACGTCGCCGAGTATCTTCAGGAGGAGCGCCGCGACCTCGCGCCCCGCTCACGGATCGAACACGTGCTGGACGACATCGACACATTACGTTCAGATGTGGACCGCACGGCACAGCGCGTCGAGCGGCTAGCGGCAAGTATCCGCAAAGAATAACGGCGACGAGATGCAGATCCTGCGTTTACTTCGAATTGCACGTGTGCTGATCAGGCACGACCTGGACGAACTCGTGACCAGCCTGCATTTATTTCGCCCGTATCGTGTCGTGCTCCATCTTATGCCGTGGCGCTGGCAGCGCCGTTCCGATCGGCCGCGAGGCGAACGCTTGCGGCGGGCGCTGGAAGAGCTGGGCCCGGTGTTCGTAAAGTTTGGGCAAATGCTGTCGACCCGGCCGGATTTGTTGCCGGACGATATTGGCGAGGAGCTCACCAAACTCCAGGATCGGGTGCCGCCGTTTTCCGCTACCCAGGCGCGCGCCATTATCGAGCGCGCATACGGCGAACCGGTAACGACTCATCTGCGGGATTTCGACGACACCGCGATAGCGTCGGCGTCCGTCGCGCAGGTCCATGCGGCCAAGCTGCAGGACGGAACCGAAGTTGTCGTCAAGGTGATTCGGCCTGGCATCGACGAAATCATCGATCGCGATATCGCGTTGCTCTATACGTTGGCGCGAATGGCACAGCGCTATTGGTCCGAAGGCGCGCGTCTGCGACCGGTGGAGATTGTCGATGATTACAACAAGACGATTCACGATGAACTCGATCTCATGCGCGAAGGCGCCAATGCGAGCCAGCTACGCTCCAACTTCAAAGACTCCGATCTGATCTACATACCGAAGGTGTATTGGGATCACACCCGGCGTGATGTCATGGTCATGGAGCGCATTGACGGAATTTCGATTCGCGATGTCGATAAACTTCACGCGGCCGGCATCGATATGCGTAAGCTCGCCCACGATGGTGTCGAGATATTTTTTACTCAGGCATTCCGTGATGGGTTTTTTCATGCGGATATGCATCCGGGAAATATTTTTGTGGCCCCGGACGGCCAATATCGTGCCGTCGATTTCGGCATCATGGGCACCTTAGGCGACGCCGACAAGCGCTATTTGGCGGAGAACTTTTTGGCTTTTTTTAATCGCGACTACCGAGCCGTGGCGGAAGCGCACCTGCGTGCGGGCTGGGTGCCCGCCGGCACGCGGGTGGAAGAATTTGAAGCCGCGATACGCACCGTGTGTGAACCGATCTTCGCCAAGCCGATAAGTGAAATTTCGTTTGGCCGTTTAGTGATTCGCTTATTTCAAACCGCGCGTCGCTTCAATATGCCGGTGCAAACGCAACTCGTGCTATTACAGAAGACATTGCTCAATATCGAAGGCCTGGGCCGGCGGTTGTATCCCGAGCTCGACTTATGGGAAACCGCTAAACCGTTCCTCGAGCGTTGGATGAACGAACGGGTCGGGCCGCGCGCCGCGCTGCATAGTTTGCAGCGAGACCTGCCGAAATGGGGCGGGGTGTTGCCGGAAATACCGCTGCTCGCACACGATTTTCTGCGCCGTGTGCGCGATAACGAACTCGTAATCAAAATGCAGTCCGACGAGATTGGGCAGTTGCACAGCGATTTACGCACCGGCCTGCGTCGTCTGTTCTACGGACTGATCGGCAGCAGCTTGATGCTCGGGGCGATGGTGCTCGCCGCGCTCGACGGCTATGCGCCGCAGATGGTGTTCGGGGCGCCGTGGCTGTCGTGGGTATTCGGGGCGCTCGGGGCGGTGATTCTCATTGCCGTCTGGCCTACCTCCCGCGGCGATTGAGCGGGTCGTTAAGTGGTCAGAATAGTTGACTAAAATAGTCGGGTTTTGTATTATCTATTCCTGAGTAACTTCATCAGGAATTTCCCCTATGCGACTAACGACGAAGGGCCGTTACGCGGTCACGGCGATGATGGATTTGGCGATCCACGGCCTGCGCGGTCCGGTGGCGCTGACCGATATCGCGCTAAACCAGGGTATTTCGCTGTCGTACCTGGAGCAGCTGTTCGCGAAATTGCGGCGCAATGGCCTGGTCTCAGGCACCCGCGGCCCTGGTGGCGGTTATGAACTCGCACGGCCCGTGGACGCGATCTCCATTGCACAGATCATCGGCGCGGTCGATGAGACGGTGGATGCGACCCGTTGCGCGGGCAAAGAGAACTGCCAAGACGGTGAGCGCTGCCTAACCCATGAATTGTGGAGTGAGCTGAGCGACCAGCTCTACGACTTTCTTGACGGCATCAAACTGGGCGAACTGGTGCAGTGGCCGTGTGTACAAGCGACCGCGGCACGTCAGGATGCACGCAGCTGCCATGTGCAGCCGCCGGCTGCGGTTTAATGAACACTGCCCTAACGATGACGATGGGAGATAATCGATGAGTACAGCAGCGAGCGATATCGGCGAGTTCGTTAAGCGCGAGTACAAGGAAGGTTTCGTTACCGACATCGAAACCGATACGTTACCGCCTGGACTCGATGAGGGCGTGATTCGTGCGTTGTCGTCCCGCAAGGACGAGCCCGAATTCATGTTGGAGTGGCGCCTAAAGGCGTATCGCCATTGGCTGGAAATGGAAGAGCCCGAATGGGCTAACGTGCATTATCCCCCGATCGACTTTCAGTCGATCAGTTATTACTCGGCGCCAAAGGCCAAAACCGACGGCCCGCAGAGCCTCGACGACGTCGATCCGAAACTGCTCGAGACTTACGCGAAGCTCGGTATCCCGTTGCAAGAACAAAAAATGCTGTCTGGGGTCGCCGTCGATGCAGTGTTCGACAGCGTGTCGGTAGCGACCACCTTTAAGGGTACGCTGGCCGACGCCGGGGTAATATTCTGTCCGTTCTCGGAGGCGGTCCGCGAGCATCCGGAATTGGTGCGTAAATATCTGGGCAGCGTGGTGCCACACGGAGACAATTTTTACGCGGCCTTGAACTCGGCGGTTTTCAGTGACGGTTCGTTCGTCTATGTACCCAAGGGCGTACGTTGCCCGATGGAGCTATCGACGTATTTCCGCATCAACGCGTCCAACACCGGCCAATTCGAACGCACTTTAATCGTCGCCGACGAAGGCAGTTACGTGAGTTACCTCGAAGGGTGCACCGCGCCGATGCGCGATGAAAATCAATTGCATGCCGCGGTGGTAGAGCTGGTGGCGATGAAAGACGCACAGATCAAATATTCGACCGTGCAAAACTGGTATCCGGGCGATGAGCAAGGCCGTGGCGGCATTTATAATTTCGTGACCAAGCGCGGCGCGTGCCGCGGCGACAATGCGAAGATCTCCTGGACCCAAGTCGAAACCGGATCGGCCATCACCTGGAAATATCCGAGCGTGTTGTTGGAAGGCGATAATACGATCGGCGAGTTCTACTCGGTAGCACTGACCAACAACTATCAGCAAGCCGACACCGGCACGAAGATGGTGCACATCGGCAAGAACAGCCGGAGCACGATTATTTCCAAAGGTATTTCCGCCGGGCACGGGCAAAATGCCTACCGCGGGTTGGTGAAGATTTTAAAGGGTGCCGAAAACTCCCGTAATTATTCACAGTGCGACTCGCTACTCATGGGTGACCGCTGCGGCGCCCACACCTTTCCGTATCTCGAGGTCAAAAACCCGAGCGCGGTGGTCGAGCACGAAGCCACAACGACCAAGATCGGTGAGGATCAATTGTTTTACTGCCGCCAACGTGGCTTGTCCCAAGAAGACGCGGTGTCTTTGATCGTCAACGGCTTTTGCAAGGAAGTATTCAAAGAATTGCCGATGGAATTCGCTGTCGAAGCGCAGGCGCTGCTGGGCATTAGCCTAGAGGGTGCGGTCGGTTAGAAGTTTATCAGAGGTTGGCGAGTCCGGCAGCCCGCCGGTAATTCTTTCCTACACGTGGATTATCACTAACACACGATTATGTTGAAGATAAACGACCTACACGCCACGATTGATGGCAAAACCATCCTCAACGGCATCGACCTCGAAGTCAAAGCCGGGGAAGTCCATGCGATTATGGGTCCGAACGGTTCCGGCAAAAGTACCTTGGCCAATGTGCTGGTCGGGCGTGACAGCTATACCGTTTCCCGCGGCAGTGTGACGTATAACGGTCAAGACCTGCTCGAATTGTCGCCGGAAGAACGAGCGCACGAGGGTATATTTCTCGCGTTCCAATACCCGGTGGAGATTCCCGGGGTCAGCAACATCAATCTGCTGAAGGCATCGGTAAACGCAGTGCGTAAGCACCGCGGCGAGCAAGAGTTGGATGCGATCGATTTTTTGAAGCTCGTCAAAGCCAAGCTTAAAACCGTGGAGATGAAGCAGGAGTTGCTATACCGGTCGGTAAATGAAGGTTTTTCCGGCGGCGAGAAAAAACGCAACGAAGTGTTTCAGATGGTGGTTCTCGAACCGACGTTGGCGATCATGGACGAAACCGACTCCGGGCTCGACATCGATGCCCTCAAAATCGTGGCCAATGGCGTCAATGCAATGCGGGCCGCTGATCGCGCGATCATCGTCATAACCCACTACCAGCGCCTGCTCGACTACATCGTGCCGGATTATGTGCACGTTCTCGCGCACGGCACCGTTATTAAGTCGGGCGATAAGTCGTTGGCTCTCGACCTCGAGGAGCACGGCTACGGCTGGATCGAATCCCATGCCGACGACCGCGCCAGCGCCGCTACCGCATCTCGCGCAGGCTAACTGCCGTGAACGATCTCGCGATCAACGACTACCTGGGCGCACATCCCGACATGAGCGCTGCGCTGGCCGGAAACGCGACCGCCTGGGTCGCGCAAACCCGGCGCGACGCGTTAAAGCGATTCCAGTCCGAGGGTTTCCCGACCTCGCGCCAGGAAGCGTGGCGCTATACCAACGTGCGCCCGATACTCAAGCAAACGTTTACGCCGAGTGTGGCGCAAAACGGCGATGCGGTGGAAATCGATCTCGAAAAGCTATCGATAACGCCCGCCATTGGTCCGCGGCTCGTGTTTGTGAACGGCCATCTATCGCCGCGCCTATCGACGCTCGACGATATCGATGGCGGTTTGCGCGTGCGCAGCCTCGCAGCCGTACTCGAAAGCGACGCGGAAAGCGTGAAGCCGTATCTCGCCCGACAAACGCCCGAGCGTGCGCATGGATTCACGATATTCAATACCGCGTTTGCGGGCGACGGCGCGCTTATCGAGTTGGATGCCGGGGCCAAGGCGACGCAACCCATCGAATTGCTGTACATCGTGAGTTCGCCCACTCTCGGGATCTTGGCACAGCCACGCAACCTGTTGGTTGCCGGACCCAACAGTGAGGCACAGATCATCGAGCGTTACATCGGCCCCGACGGTCAACGTTATTTCACCAACGCCGTGACCGAGGTCGTGTTGCAACAAGGCGCTCATCTCGATCACTACAAGCTACAGGAAGAAGGCGATAATGCGTTTCACATCGGTGGCCTATTCGTGCGCCACGACACCGGGAGCCGGTTGCATGCGCACAGTATTTCGATCGGCGGCGGTCTGGTGCGCAACGACGTCCATGTGGTGCTCGGCGCGCCGCATAGCGAGTGCGTGCTAAATGGGCTTTATGTGGCCGGGGGGCGCCAGCATGTCGATAACCACACCCACATCGATCACGCCGAGCCCGACACCAACAGCAGCGAAGTATACAAGGGCATAGTGGATGGTCGTGCGCGCGCAGTCTTCCAAGGCCGGGTGGTAGTGCATAAGGATGCGCAGCGCAGCGATGCCCACCAAAGCAACAAGAATTTGCTGCTGTCCCGGAATGCCGAAGTGGACACCAAGCCGCAGCTCGAAATTTATGCCGACGACGTCGCGTGTTCGCACGGCGCGACGATTGGGCAGCTGGACCCGGATGCGCTGTTCTATATGCGCTCGCGGGGTGTCGCCGAAGACGCGGCGCGCGGACTACTGACTTATGCGTTCGCGAATGACGTGGTCGAGAAAATTCGGATCGCAGCGCTACGCGAGCGCTTGGAATCGGTGATTGCCACCAAGTTGTTGCAGCGTGAGAGTGTTGAGGAGTTATTGTGATGGAAGCCAATGCCGTAACGATTAATATCGCGGTACCGGAACTCGAAGTCGAGCGCGTACGCGGCGAATTTCCCGCGTTGCACCAGCAAGTGCACGGCAAGCCACTGGTTTATTTGGACAGTGCCGCGAGCGCCCAGAAGCCGACCCAGGTCATCGAGGCCGTCGATCATTATTACCGACACGACCACGCTAATGTGCACCGCGGCGTGCACGCGCTGAGCGAGCGCGCCACGAACGCCTATGAGGGCGCGCGCGAAACCGCGCGACAGTTCCTAAACGCGGAGAGCGTGAGCGAAATCGTATTTGTGCGCGGCACCACCGAAGGCATCAATCTCGTCGCGCAAAGCTATGGCCGTAACCGTCTCGGCGCGGGCGACGAGGTGTTGATCACGGAAATGGAACACCACTCCAACATCGTGCCGTGGCAATTGCTCTGCGAACAAACTGGTGCGACATTGAAATGGGTGCCAATCAATGACTGCGGCGAACTCGTGCTCGACGAGTACCAACGGTTGCTCAGCGACAAGACTCGAATCGTCGCGATCACTCATGTTTCGAATGCGCTCGGCACCATCGTTCCGGTGCAAGACATGGTGGCCCAAGCGCACGCCGCCGGCGCTGTTGTCGTCATCGACGGTGCGCAGGCCGTGCCCCACCTCGACGTGGACGTGCGCGCGATCGATGCCGATTTCTACGCATTCTCGGGCCACAAAGTCTACGGCCCGACCGGCATCGGCATACTCTACGGCAAGCAAGCGCTGCTGGATGCGATGCCGCCGTATCAAGGCGGCGGAGAGATGATCAAATACGTAAGCTTAGAGCGCACCGTGTATAACGATCTGCCCTATAAGTTCGAAGCCGGCACGCCGAACATCGCGGGCGCAGTGGGATTAGGCGCGGCGTTGCAGTACGTCAAGGGCTATGGCTTAGCGGCGATCGCCGCGCACGAACATCGCGTATTGGAGTGCGCGCAAGAGCGCGCTGAATCGACTTCGGGCATGAGACTGATTGGCACCGCGACCCATAAGGCAAGTATCCTGTCGTTTGAAATCGATGGCATTCACCCCCATGACATAGGTACCGTGCTGGATCATGAGGGCGTAGCGGTGCGCACCGGGCACCACTGCGCAATGCCGGTGATGCAGCACTTTAACGTGCCGGCCACCGCGCGCGCGTCGCTCGCGATGTATAACACGCAAGCCGATATCGATGCGTTGTTCGCGGGGATCGACAAGGTGAAGGAATGGTTTAAGTAATGAGCGATCTGCGCGAGTTGTATCAAGAAGTCATCTTCGACCACAACCGCAATCCCCGTAACTTCGGCAAGTTGAATGCGGCCAATCGTCACGCCGAAGGCTTCAATCCGTTATGCGGCGATGAGTTGAGACTGTATATGATCGTCGACGACAGTAGCGTTATCGAGGACATTAGTTTCGAAGGCCACGGCTGTGCGATTTCCAAAGCGTCGGCCTCCATCATGACTGAAACCTTGAAGGGTAAATCCCTGGCGGAAGCGCACGCGTACTTCGATTCGTTTCATGCCATGGCGACCGGCGAAGACGATGTCGATACCGAGTTGCCGGACGCAGAGAAGCTCGAAGTACTCAGCGGTGTGCGATCCTATCCGGCGCGGGTAAAGTGCGCGACCCTGGCTTGGCACACGGCGCGGGCCGCAATCGATGGTGGCTCAGAACCGGTGACCACGGAGTGACGAGCAAAGACTACGCGGACGAGTTCGTCGACAAGTTTTTTCGCGGCGGCGATACGCTCGAACCCGAGACCTCGGAGGCAGAGCTCGCCCCGACGGGCATCGAGCAAACGATGCTTAAGGAGCAGGTTATCCAGGCGCTCATGAAAATCTATGACCCCGAAATCCCCGTCAATATCTACGATCTCGGCTTGGTCTATGCCGTCAATATCGATGCGAACGGATTCGCCGACGTGCAGATGACTCTAACCGCACCCGGTTGTCCCGTCGCCCACACGTTTCCGGGCATGGTGGAATGTGCCGTCAAAGACGTGCCGGGGATCTGTGATGCCCACGTGGAATTGGTTTGGGATCCACCGTGGAGCAAAGACCGTATCTCCGAAGCGGCGCTGCTCGAACTCGGCTTGTTGTAGCCACTTCCCGGCTCATCCGCGGAGCGCATCGCAAATGGCCGACTGGTTCGACGTGGCGGGCTGTGACGATATCGATGTAGGTGCGTGCAGAGTCGTCGATGTTGATGACGTCGCCGTCGCGGTGTTTAATATCGATGGCGAGTTCTATGCAATCGAAGATGTTTGCACCCATGACGGTGGCGATCTGGCCAGCGGCGAGGTGGACGGTGATTCGATTGTTTGCCCGCGCCATGGTGCGCGATTTTGCTTGAAGACCGGCGAAGTGCTTGAACCCCCGGCCTACGAACCCGTCGATACGTTTCCGGTGCGTATCGAAGCCGGCCGTATTCAAGTGCGCGACGACCGCTGGGACGATTGACCGGCTATCCACGGTCCTTGTCTGAACGGCCTGGGTCTGAGCTGCCCCGCCCCAAACTATGAAAGTCGTTCTAATTAATCCCTACGAACTCGGACGCCAGCCGTTCGCGCTCGCGCAACCCGCGGCGTGGTTGCGTGCCGACGGTTTCGACGTAAAGTGCCTGGATCTGTCGATACAGCGCCTCGACGTCGACGACTTTGTCGATGTGGGATTGATTGCAGTGTATTTGGGCATGCATACCGCGACGCGGTTGGCGATGCAGTTCGTACCCCGACTTCGCGAGTACGCACCGAGTGCGCATTTGTGTGCGTTCGGTTTGTATGCGCCGATGAATCAAGCCGTGCTGTACGAGTTAGGATTCGGCACGTTGTTGGGCGGCGAATCCGAACCCGCATTACACGATCTGGCCAAGCGCTTGCGCGAAGGTGCGACCCCAGAGCCCACCGAGACACCGATCGTGACGATGGCAAAAGTGCCGTTTCTGATTCCCGACCGTTCCGGCCTACCGCCGTTGTCGAGCTATGCGCACCTCAATATGCCCGACGGCACGCAACGCACCGTCGGCTTTGCCGAGGCCAGCCGCGGTTGCAAACATCTGTGCCGGCATTGCCCCGTGGTGCCGATATATAACGGCCGCTTTCGCATCGTACCGGTCGACATCGTAATGGGTGATATCGCCCAGCAAGTAGCCGCTGGCGCGACCCATATCTCATTCGGCGATCCTGATTTCTTTAACGGGCCGACCCATGCACGGCGTATCGTCAGCGCGCTGCAACGCGACTACCCGCAAATCAGTTTTGACGCCACCATCAAGGTCGAACACATCATCAATCATGCCGAGCTGCTGCCGGAGTTGGCCGAAGCTGGGTGTCTGTTTATCACCAGCGCGGTGGAATCGGTCGACGATGAAGTATTACAACGGCTCGACAAAGGCCATAACGCCGGCGATTTCGATACCGCCGTAGGCCTGTTGCGCGACGTGGACATCGCGATGTCGCCAACCTTCGTACCGTTTACGCCATGGACAACGTTAGACGGATATATCGCACTACTACAGCGCCTAGTAAAACTCGATCTCGTACAAAGCGTGCCACCGGTACAACTCGCGATTCGCCTGCTGATCCCGGAAGGCTCTTATCTGCTGCGCCTCGGCGACATCCACGAAGTATTAGATCCGTTCGACCCCGCGATGCTCGGCTACCCGTGGCGTCACGCCGATCCCGCCGTCGATACGTTGCAACGCGAAGTCGAACAGTTGGCCGCCGATGAACAAGACCGCCCGCGCGAAGCATTGTTTACCGACATCTGGAACGCCGCCCATGCCACCGCCGGCCGTCGCGCCCCCACGCTGTCCATTAACACCGACAGCACACCGATACCCCACTTATCTGAAGCCTGGTACTGCTGCGCCGAACCCACTTCGCAACAACTCGCCAATTTTTAGGAAAACGGTCGGTGTGTTAATGGTTCGCGCGCAGTGCGATTTCGTCCGGTCACATCATTCTGTTTGAAACGTTCCCGCGGGAACGTCCATTCTATTCCGACGTAGGGAACTATCCATTTCCACATCCGCCAAGCGATCGGCTGGGCTGATAACGGCGCGACCGCCCTTGTTCAAAACATGACAATAAATAGCAGTCGTCGATATCTGGTTGTGTCCCAGCAACTCCTGGATCGTGCGTAAATCATAGCCGTCCTCCAGTAAATGGGTGGCAAAACTATGGCGCAGACAATGGGAAGTCACGCGTTTTCTGATCCCGGACTGCAAAACCGCCATGCGAATGGCCTTGCGTACCACGGTCTCGTGAATATGATGTCGCTTAAGCTCCCCTGTGTCGGGATCCGGTGCGACATCACTCGCAGGGAAAAGGTACCACCAGCCAAATTCTTTAGGAGCTGAAGGGTACTTGCGCGCGAGCGCGTAGGATAACGACACACCGCCCATGCCTCGCTCCAAATCTCGGCATCGCTCTTTTGCAACCACTTCGAGCTGTCGTTCAATATCCGGAATTAGCTTCCGCGGTAGCAGAGTGCGCCGATCTTTCCCTCCTTTGCCAGCACGTACGATAATTTCGCCGTATCGAAGATCAATATCCTGCACGCGCAGCCGGCAGCACTCAATAGAACGCAATCCCGCACCATAGAGTAATTCCGCCATCAACCGATTTTTTGCCGCTCATTTGCTGGAATAGGTGGCGAACTTCATCACGGGACAATACAACAGGAAGCCGATGCTTCTCCTTGGCACGTAGCGCGTTTTGAATGAGGCCGATTTCCTTTCTTAGCACCCTTTTGTACAGAAACAACAAAGCATTTAACGCCTGATTCTGTGTGGAAGGTGACACCCTCCGCCGAACCGCCAGGTGAGTTAGAAACGCTTCGATATGTTGCTCACCCATATCGGCAGGATGGGCTTTATGATGGAAGAAAATATATCGACGAATCCAGTGTGCGTACGATTTTTCCGTCTTAGGACTGTACCCTAACCGCAGAACTGCCTCGTGAAGCTGCACCCGTAATCGCTTCCTTTGCTCAGTCATAATCGCTACTCCTTGCGCGTATCAATATACCTGGGTATACATACAGTATAGCACGGTCCCATCCGTATTCAAATCATGAGGACTCAACGAGCTACCGACAACAATTCA
>CAXMMZ010000247.1:0-4806 GCA_964194565.1 Arenicellales bacterium | reverse complement strand
CCGATAATTCCGGCGCCGATCACGACGACACGTTGCACGGCAGCCGCTAGCCCGGATAATTCATGAAGGGTTCGGACTTCAGGGGAAATCGGGCTAGGTAGTCGGGGGCACTGGATTCAACCATTGGCTCCTCCTCAGCAGACGATTGTTGTATTGGAAAATAGCTCGCGACAAATCTCACTACAAGATATCTACACTATTGCGGGGAGGCTGCATAGGTTGTTACGATTCGAGTCGGCGTTGGGGTCTGCTGTAATCGCTCGGCCCGTGCCTTTGATCGGCCGTTCTGCGACGTTGTTCGCCCGGTGTATTGCCATGACCGGCGGGCTACGCCAAGTTGGATGCCGGGTCCGAGCCAACGCCGCTACCGGTGGTGCAAACTGAGGCTGGTTTGCCCACCGATGCGTTCTAATTACCGGACTGCGATCCAAAGCCAGTAATGTAAATTGCGGTATTTACCGACGGAGAGACAACCCTGATGAGATTCTCAATTAACCGACGAGACGGCGATTATTCAGTCAGATTGACTGCCGTAATAATGACTATTTGCGCCGTTGCCGCCGCTCTTTTGATCGCGCCGGCGCCAGCGGTAGCGGCCGCCAACGATGTCTGTGCCGGGTTCCCGTTGAAGAATCGTATCAATGCGCTGGGCGGGCGCAATTCGCTTTCGGAAGGATCGCAGGCCAATAGTGTCGCCGAGTTACAAACGCTGTTTATTAAGTACGAAGACGATCTGCGCCAGATTCTCGTCGAGAGTGGCATGGCCGATGCGGCGGAGCCGTTGTTTGGCGCCGTGGCACGTGGCGAAGGCATCAGCGAAGGCACGGTCACTCCGGGCGACAGCTTCCAATGGATGGCCTGGCGGAAACGCGGCAAGCCCGCCAGCACGAATCCGACCTGTATGGCGGGCGATCGATCCTATGACAGCTTCGAAATAGAAGTCCCGATGGATTCGGGGCAGAACATCACAACCCATTCATTCACGGTACCGAAAATTTGTCTGAACTTGGCCTACAACGGCTCGGAAACGGCGGCGAAACCGGCCGCCGCCCCAGCACCCGCACCCACACCGGTGGCGGCACCGAACTGCGCCATTACGGTGGATCCGGCATCGGCACAGGTAAACATGCCGGTCGAAGTCACGGCTAGCGGCTCCTGGGAAGGCGGGAATATTGCGGTAGAGGTGCTGGACGGCACAGGCGCCCAAGTAATGACGGTCGCACCACCGTATCCTAATACCGTCACTCTATCCGAACCGGGTACCTACACGCTGCGCGGTACCGCTACGAATTCCGCGGGCGCGAGTGCGATTTGCGAAACTCAAGTAGTGGTGGACAGCGTCGCACGATGGACGTTACGGCCGTTTCTCGCATACTTACACCCGTCGTCCGATGCGTTCATCGAAACGTCCACACAGGATGGGGTATTACGCTCGTCCCACGACACGTTCGATGACGGTTTCGGTGCCGGTATCAGCGCCGAGTACCATTTCTCTGACCGATTGGGCTTGGAAGTCGCATTGATTTTAGCCAACCTAGACTCGGAATACATGCTGGATATCGATGACCTGTGGGAAACGGCTGAGGACAATGTGAGCTTCACATCCGTGACGGTCGGACCCAATTTCCACCTCACACCGGACAAGCGCGCCGATTTTTATGTTGGAGCGTTTATCGGTGTCGTTGATCTCGGCAGCGTGAGCTATAGCGCGCTTGGCGAAACCCGGAGCCGCAGTTTCGATGACGATTTCGTCATCGGCGCTCAGATCGGTATCGATGTTCCATTCAGGCAAGCGTCGCTGTGGGATTTCCACGCCGGCTTGTTGTATATGGATTTGACTGCCGAGGATACGCTCAGTAATGCTAAGATCGATGTTGATCCGTTGATCTTTACACTCGGAATCGCGCGCCACTTCTGATGTACGCCCCGGGGCGGCCCCGATAAGCGATAGGCCGCCCCGGGAACTCAGGTTCTCGGTAGCGGTCTATCGGCAACATGAGTGCACCAGGATTTACCTCTTTGTCGGCGTTGCGTCGCCTTGCCAGGGTTGCTTTCGCCGTTGTATGGACTCGTTGCTGTGCGCGCCGATCGTGCGCGCAGAATCGCAGATGGGCATCCTAGGACAAAGCCGCACCGCCAAAAATTCTGTTGGCGGGTGACCAATCACCACAGCGCTTTGTTAAGCGCACTCAACGATGAGCGTTGGCGGCCGCCGGAGTCAAAGTTTTCGGCCGCGAGCCAGCGCTCGAGATTAGCCTGAACCGTTGGCCATTCCGAGTCGAGGATTGAATACCACGCAGTGTCTCGATTTTTTCCCTTGACGATATTGTGGTTATAGAACACCCCTTCATAGCGAAAACCGAGCCGCAGCGCAGCGTTTCGTGATGAGAGATTCAACGCGTTACACTTCCATTCCAAGCGGCGGTTCGCAAGATCATCAAACGCATGACGCATCATGAGCACCAGCGCTTCGGTCGCCTGGGGCGTTTTCTGAAACGGCGGCGCAAACCAGATGTGACCGATCTCGATAACGCCGATCATGGGCCGAATTTCCAGAAAGGAGGCCATACCCATCAAACGCTCCGACTGTATATCGCGCAGCGCACAAAACACCGGATCCGGGGACGCCGCACATTGCCGCATCCAATTATGTATCACTGTACGATCCGCGAACGGACCGTACGGCAGATATTCCCAAAGCGCGAGCGCGGTCTCGTCGGCGTGACCGACGTCGAATAATCCATCGCAATGCCGGCGCGGATCGAGCGGTTCGAGTTGGGCCCGAGGGCCGGCCAACGGTTGCCGGCCCGGATACACGGCCGGTGGAATCGATACAACCGGATCGGTGTTGAGCGCACGCCGGCCACGCTGGCTGTATTCGTCTTCGGGGCTAGCGCTGGATTTGGGCATTGTCTTAATTGATATTGGGTTTGCGGGCATCCGCCGAACAACCCACGGCGGTGGTCGTTTGGTTTCATGCACGCTACCATGATCCGCAGCAATCCCAAATAGGCGTACTGCATTTTGACTCGAGCCATTAGAATATTTACGGCGGTAGTAACGTCCGTCGTCGTATTTGGGGTGTTGTTTTATATCGTTCCGATACCGCGGCCGTGGCTGATCGGTTATATCGAGGCCAATAGCGAATACTTCCTCATTGATCGCCGCACTTGGGAGTCAAACGCATCGCTCCCGGCCCGACTCAGCGCCTTCATGCTGGACTTAAAACTACGCGCGCAGTGGAAGCGCGATCTAATGGGTCGCCTAGCACCGCCACCCAATGACCCGCGCGCTACGCTGGGCAAGGCATATCAGGCCGCTGACGGCTTAGTGATAAACCAGAACGAGCTGTTCCACGAACCCATCGACCAGCTGTTGTTTGCATCGCTCATGCGCGGTTATGGTTGGTGTGACCAGGTCAATGGCGTCATCGCCTACCTATTGCAGGGACATATCGACGATGTCGAGACCTATTCGCTTTATAACGCCAAAGACAAACTATCGCCGCATGTGGCGGTACGGACACGGTCTTCGCTGGGCACGGTGTTTGTCGATGTGTGGAGCGGCGTTCCTTACTTTGGATTCACCGATCAATTATCGGAACGGGGCCGTAAAGAGATTCCGACGTACCATGAGTTACACGAGCAGATGGTGTTTGAGGAATCGTTTTACCGGGATGGATCGGTGTTTAATCGTTATGATTTCTGGTATCAGGTACGCAAAAGCCTGAATCGGAGCATGTCTATTTTACGAGACAGCCTGTCGCATTTTTGGGGTTCAGCGTGGGCGGGTCAATCCGGCGCCGACGCGGCCGTAATACCGGGTGATCGTTATTACCTGCGCGCGCGGCTGCATCACATCTATGGCGAAACCGAACTCGCGCGACAGTACTATTGGAAATACCTAGAAAACCCCTGCACAACAGTGCGGTGCGGTGCGGCACGCATCTTTCTTAATCGCCTGTCGAAAACGAGTGATAAATCGGTCGGGAATCAATACAGAGGTATTAGTGTTAACTACTTACCGTAGATAAATTCGGGTAACCACAACGCGATTTGCGGAAAAAAGATGATGAGAAGAAGCCCAATGACTTGAATCACCATAAACTGCATCATTCCCTTGTAGATGTCCTTTAGGTCCCACTCCGGGACCACACCTTTCAAAAAATAGGCAGACAGGGCCACGGGTGGAGACAACCAGGCGGTCTGCAGATTGACCGCCACGAGAATACCGAACCAAACGAGATTGAAACCGAGCTGATCGATCAATGGCAATAGTATCGGCACAATAATCAGCCCGATCGGCACCCACTCCAACGGCCACCCCAGCAGGAAGATCAATGCCATAATCATAAATAGAATGACCAATGGCGGAAGATCCAATGTCAGCAGATACTCAGTCAGCATTGTTGGTGTGCCGAGCCGCGAGAACACCGACCCAAAGAAATTCGACGCCGCCACCAGGAACAGAATCAGCGCAGAGATCTCCAGAGTCACGATCAACGCCCGCCGAAATCCGGTCCAGGTCAAACGTCGATACGCAAGCTTCGTTGTAGTGTCCGGCAAAACGCGAATAAACCCGATATTATTGCCTCAAACTATTGATTATTAAGCACTACGCTGGTCCCAGTGCACTTGGCGGACGGCTTAAACCTAGTCGAACAATTACGATTCACTCGGTCACTTTTATTTCGTGGACTTCACCACCGCCCAAACGCCGCCTTGTCGCGCATACTCCCGGCACTGCTTCCAGTCGGTCGCACAATGCGAATCGATCCGGTTTAAGTCGGCGTTCGAAATCAGCGGC
>CAXMMZ010000246.1:0-4788 GCA_964194565.1 Arenicellales bacterium | reverse complement strand
TGAAAATCCCACCGTGTTTCGCGGCCTCGATGAATCGTGTTTTGCAAAAACAATCGACGTTGTTGGCTGTCGATAATCTGCTGTCGCAGCGTGTCGTCGGGCCAGCGTTTATCGGCAATTGCACAGAGCTCGGAGCGGGTTGAGGCGTAGTTTGCGTCGTTCGCAATATTATTAAGCTCGTGTGGGTCGTTGCACAGGTCGAACAATTGTGTAGGGTCGGTCGTGCACTGAATTAATTTGTAATCGCCGCGCTTGACCATGAGTAACGGATGTTGTGTGCCTTCCGCTAAATATTCAGCGAGCACGACGTCGGGCCGGTCGGCATCGCGGCCATCGAGCAGCGGCAACAGCGATTCGCCGTCGACCGGTGCAGCAGGTGGAACGCCGGCACCATCGGTGGCCAGTTCGGTGAGCGTCGGTAACAGGTCGACATGAGAGACGTTGCGATGTACGCGTGTGGCCGCGAACTCGCGTGGCGCATGCACGATCAATGGCACCCGTACCGAGCGCTCAAAGAAGTTCATTTTGTACCATAAGCCGCGCTCGCCCAGCATGTCGCCGTGGTCCGCGGTGACGATAATAATGGTGTCGTCGTCGAGCCCGGTATCCACGAGAGCTTGCCGGAGCTGACCGACGCGATCGTCGAGCCAGGAAATCATGCCGTAATACGCATGCCGCGCATTGCGAATCTGTTCGTCGCCGATGTGGTATTGGTCCATTTGGCAAGTGTCGAATAGGCGCTGGCTGTGGGGATCCTGTGCATCGCGCGGTATTGCAGGCACCGTCGGCAGTTCGACCTGCGCGTGATCGTAGCGGTCCCAATAGCGCTGCGGCGTCATATACGGGTCGTGCGGTTGGATAAACGACACCGTGAAGAAAAATGGCCGCGGGTCGGCGTCGCGGGCTACATCGTACAAAAAGCGAGTGCTGGTGTGATGTACTTCGTCGTCGTAATCGAGTTCCAAGGTGCGCTCGTAGACCCCGGCCTCTACCACGCTCTGCATATTGTGGAACCAAAACCGGCGCCGCTCGGTGTCACTCCAATCCGGTGTCCAGCCGAAGTCAGCGGGATAAATGTCCGTAGTAAGGCGTTCTTCAAATCCGTGGAGTTGGTCCGGTCCAACGAAGTGCATCTTGCCGCTTAATGCGGTGCGGTACCCACTATGACGCAGGTAATGTGCAAACGTTGGGATGTCCGACCGGAATTCGGCCGCATTATCGTAAGCGCCAATACCCGAACACAGTTGACCCGCCATGAGTGAAAACCGCGCGGGTGCACATAATGGCGAATTGCAGTAGGCATTATCGAATACAACTCCGTGTTCGGCCAGTGCGCTGAGGTGGGGTGCTTGCACCAGAGTGTGCCCGTAGCACGGCAGCGACTGCGGTGCGAGCTGATCGAACATAACGAGTAAGATATTGGGGCGGCGCGATGCCATGGGCGACCTTCGTTGTGCCAGCGGATAGAAGAGAACCGCCCTTGTGCCACAACGAGCGAAGATGCGCAACCAAGCCCGCCATGGGCGGTGCCGTCCAAAGATGGTTGCGTGGTGGCTTGGCCCGGCCCTTTATGCCGTATCCGATCTATCCGGCGTTGACAGCCGGACGCGAAAAATCCGCTGGACCTGTGACTTCTTGTTCGGGTTCTTCGTCTACTAATTCCCACGCTAGACCTTGCTCTTCGCTAGGCTCGTCTTTGCCTATGCGTAAGCGCAGGTTATTTTGCGAGTCTGCATTTTTCAGCGCTTCGTCAAGACTGATTTTGCCGTCGTCGTATAGCTTACACAACGCCGAATCGAAGCTTCGCATGCCGAGATGTTCGGATTTTTCCATCAACTCCTTGATCTCTGAGACATCGCCCCGTTTGATCATTTCTCGTAACAGTGGTGTTCCCAACAGTATCTCGATGGCGGCGACCCTCTTACCCTCTGGGGTCGGTATCAATCGTTGCGAAATGATGGCTTGAATATTCAATGACAGATCCATCAACAACTGCTCGCGGCGATCCGCTGGAAAGAAGTTGATGATGCGGTCCAAAGCTTGGTTGGCATTATTACTATGCAACGTCGATATCGCCAAGTGACCGGTCTCGGCGAAGGAAATCGCGAATTCCATGGTGTCTCGATCTCGAACCTCGCCGATCAGGATCACGTCCGGTGCCTGACGCAGCGTATTTTTTAAAGCGTCCTCGTAGCAATCGGTATCGACGCCGACTTCGCGCTGATTGATGATGGATTTCTTGTGGGGGTGGACGAACTCGATCGGGTCTTCGATAGTGATTATATGGCCGGCGGTGTTGGTATTGCGATAATCGATAAGCGACGCGAGAGAGGTCGATTTACCGGATCCGGTGGCGCCTACAAACAGTACCAAACCGCGTTTAGCCATAATAATTTTGGACAATATTTCCGGTAGTCCAAGCGACTCCATATCGGGTATTTCGATTTTGATGTTGCGTACCACCATGGCAACGTCGTTGCGTTGCATAAAAATATTGACCCGAAACCGGCCTACGCCGGGGCGGGACAATGCAAGATTCATTTCCGGCTTTTTCTCGAATGCGGCGATTTGCTCTTCGTCCATGACGCTATAGGCGACTTCCTTGACGGCGCCCGCCAGCAGGCGTTCGCGTTCCAATGGCCGCAGAGTGCCATGGAGTTTGACAGACGGCGCCGCGCCGGTGGACAGATACAAGTCCGAGGCGTCCTTTTGCGCCATGAACTTCAAATACTGTTCAAATCTCATATCTTGGTCCTGGATGTCGATCCGTCGACTGTGAAGCGGCCTGTTCAGCATACATCCTAGCGAATTCTAGGAGCAGCGCAAGCCGTGAATTGTGACTTTTGTTGTCGATGTCTGTGAGCTACGGCGCCTATGGCGTGGATTGTAGTGTCGTGCGCACCGCGCTAGAGTGCCGGCATGCCCATCCCAATCGCCGATCGTTGGTACGAAACACACCGTTATAGCGACGATGTCACGCTAATACTGGAATCCCATATCGACCCCGGCTGGCGCTGCAATATTTGGCATGTGCGGGGTCGTGACGCGGATATGCTTGTAGACTCCGGGATGGGCCTGCGGCCAATTCAGGCCGAAGTCGCGCTGGTGACGGAAAAACCGCTGAACTGTGTTGCCACCCACAGTCATTTCGACCATGTTGGGGGTCACCACGAGTTTAGTGAGCGTATTGTGCACGCGGCGGAAGCGGATATCCTCACGCGTCCGACGCGGCACAATACCGTCGCCGACGACTATGTCACCACGCTGGATTGGTTCCGGCAACTGCCGCAGGCAGATTTTGATCCGGATTCCTACTGTGTGAACCCGGCGCCGCCGACCCGCACCGTCGAAGAAGGTGACATCATCGATCTCGGCGACCGGCATCTTGAGGTTTTGCATATGCCCGGCCACTCGCCCGGTTCAATCGCGCTGTGGGAGCAACGCACCAAGACGTTATTTAGCGGCGATGTTATGTACGATGGCGAGTTGTTCGATCATCTCTATCACTCCGACATCGACCACTATGTGCGCAGTTTGGAACGGTTGCGTGACGTTCCTGTTGAGACTGTCCATGCCGGGCACTTCAATAGCTTCGGCCGCGACCGACTCATCGCTCTGATTGATGCGTATCTCGAGCAGCATAGACCCGCGAGCCGCAGTGTTGGCGGTGCGGCGTAGTGACAGCCGATCGTCTGTGACTGACAGGTAGCGTTAGCGTGGTGGTAGGTTCATGAGAACAGTAGTACTGGTGCTGTTCGTCAGCGGTCTCGCGCTCGGCGCGGGAATCGGCTACCGTTGGTATTTGCAGCGAGCCGAGATCAGTGCGCCGATCCCCATTAACGGCACGATATTACAGCCGCCACGCACAATGGCGCCTTTTCAACTCGTCGACCACCGCGGCCAATCGTTTGTACCGGCTAACCTTCTGGATCGTTGGTCGTTTGTGTTTTTCGGATTTACCCATTGCCCGGATGTGTGCCCCACGATACTGCACACGTTCCGATCCATGTACGAGTCGTTACCACCGAAATCAATCGATCGCGCGCAACTCCAGATCGCGTTCGTCAGTGTTGATCCCGAACGGGATTCCGTGGACATACTGCGGCAGTACGTGCCGTATTTTCACCCCACGTTTGTTGGCGTGACGGGAACGCCAGAAGCGATCGAACGCTTCGCCAAAGAACTCGGTGTGTTGTATGTGAAGGTGCCGCAGGACGGTAGCAATGAGTATTCGGTCGATCACTCGGCGTCCGTCTTCGTGTTTGATCCACAAGGCCGAATGAAGGCGGTGTTGTCGCCGCCCTTCAAAGCAGCAGAATTGGTTAGCGTGCTCCAGCAGGTAGCAGATGCGTAAGGTTGCCAGCGTGATATTGGCGGCGCGGACCCAGTGTGTGTTATCGGTGCCACGAGCCCGGCGTTCTCCCGGATTAATTTTCATGAGACTAAACAGGCAGAGGACGGCATGATGCGGATGCGGGCACTGCCTGAGCTGCGTATTGCCGGCGGCGAGCGATTAGTGCTGCAACCGGGCGGTGTGCACTTGATGCTTATGGAACCCAACGCGCCGTTGCGGCTCGGCGATACGGTGACAGTGCGGCTGATCGTCGACGGTGGTGGGCCTAGCGACGTGTTACTGAGCGTACGATGCAACCCTTGATAGAGTACTAGAACTTGTAACGAGGATAGTATATGACTGACGAAATTGTACTCGTGGAGCCGCGCGGCGCGGCGCTTGAAATAACCCTTAACCGGCCGCCAGCGAACGCGATTAACCGTGCCACGAGCCGG
>CAXMMZ010000245.1:0-4593 GCA_964194565.1 Arenicellales bacterium | reverse complement strand
TCCAATGCGAGTTTGATACTGCGCATCACGCTCACGGCTTCACCGTGTTCGGCCTGCAGGAAATCGAGTTTACCGCAGCCGATTCCGTGCTCGCCGGTGCACGTACCGTCCATCGATAGCGCGCGCATGACCATGCGTTCGTGCAACGCCTGCGCTCGCTGCAGTTCATCGGGGTCGTCGTGGTCAACGAGCAAAACCAAATGGAAATTGCCATCACCGACATGACCCACAATCGGCGCGAGCAATCGCGAGTCGTCGATATCGCGCTTGGTTTCGCTGATACATTCGGCTAACCGCGAAATCGGCACGCAGACATCGGTAGCCCAAATCTGGCCATCGGGGCGCAGCGCTTTGCAGGCGTAGGCCGCATCGTGCCGGGCCTGCCACATCTTGTTGCGCTGCTCAGGATCGGTGGTCCATGAAAAATCACCGCCGCTATGATCATGAGCGATACTCTGCACCGTCTCGGCCTGCTCGCGCACACTCGCCGTACTGCCATGAAACTCAAGGAACAACGTTGGCGCAACCGGAAAGTCGGTACCGGAATAGCGGTTAATGGCATCGAGCTGCACATTGTCCAACAGTTCGATTCGGGCCACCGGGATGCCCATCTGAATCGTGAGGATCACACAGTTCACGGCGTCGTCAAGGGTCGGAAACGAACACACGGCGGACGACATCGCTTCAGGTATGCCGTACAGTCGGAGTGTGATCTCGGTAATCACTCCGAGGGTTCCCTCGGAACCCACAAACAAACGCGTCAAATCGTACCCGGCCGCGGACTTGCGGGCGCGCTTTGAGGTGCGGATCACACGACCATCGGCCAGCACCACGGTCAACGCCAAAACATTCTCGCGCATCGTGCCGTAGCGCACCGCGTTCGTACCCGACGCACGGGTCGCGGTCATCCCTCCCAACGACGCATCGGCGCCGGGATCGACCGGAAAAAACAATCCCGTGTCGCGCAGGTAGGTATTGAGCTGCTTACGGGTCACACCCGGCTGCACGACAACGTCCAAGTCTTCCGCGTTGACGCGCACCACTTCGTTCATCTCTGCGAGATTGATACATACGCCGCCATTCAGCGCGCCGACTTGACCCTCCAGCGCCGTGCCGGTGCCGTAGGCAATGACCGGAGTGTGGTGCTGCGCACAAATGCCGACCACCTCGGCGACCTCTGCGGTCGTATGCACGGTCGCCACTGCATCGGGAGGCACCGATGGGTGGAACGATTCGTCCTTACCGTATTTCTCACGTACTGCGGACGCGGTGGAGACTCGATCGCCCAATCGCTGTTTGATTCGCTGTATCGCGTCGCGATAACGATCCGAATCGGTGGCAGCCTGGAATGTCATAGTGGCGTCTCTGATGAATAATAATGAACTACGCTACACCGCAACGCGGCAAGCTTCAAGGGAGGCCAGCACAGATCGTGTGCATCGTGGATGGATGCGCGGAAATATTATTCGAACGCCGAGTCGGCGAGAGCATCGCGCTACGTACTAACCTGCTAGAATTCACGACTTCGCCATACTGTTGGTAACTCCACTGATTTATGCGTCACCGTGAGCGATAAACCGACGCCAACCGATCCTGGCGCATTGCGATCTGAAGGCGAACCCAACCTCTCGCCACGTCGCGATGCATGGCAGCGTGATTTCATCGACGCCGACACGCAATATTGGTTGGATCAAGACGCGAAATATTTTTTACACCAATCGCTGTCAACGCCGTGCCTCGATGTACTCGAAGCATGCGACGGGGCGTACCTGCAGGATCTTGGCGGCCGCCGCTTACTGGATTTCCACGGTAACAGCGTGCATCAGGTCGGTTTCGGACACCCGCAGGTGTTGGACGCGATCCGCGATCAACTTGGGCGGCTGCCGTTTTGCAGCCGCCGATACACGAACATTGCCGCGATTCAGTTAGCACAACGCCTCACCGAACTCGCCCCAGGCGGATTGAACAAAGTATTGTTTACGCCGTCGGGCACCGCCGCCGTCGGCGTTGCCCTTAAGATCGCGCGCATGGCGACGGGGCGCTTTAAAACAGTCTCGATGTGGGATGCCTTTCACGGTGCGTCACTGGACGCGATTTCAGTCGGCGGAGAGGCATTGTTTCGTCGCGACATTGGCCCGTTGCTGCCGGGCACCGAGCACGTTCCGCCACCGGACCCGCGACATTGCCCATTTGAATGTGGGAACCAGTGTAACCTCAAATGTGCAAACTACATCGACTACGTATTGGAAAAGGAAGGCGATGTCGGCGCAGTGGTGGCGGAAACCGTACGCAGCACGCCGTATATTCCCGCGCCCGAGTACTGGCAGCAGGTACGCGAATCCTGCGACCGGCACGGCGCGTTGTTGATACTCGATGAGATTCCCCATTGTCTGGGGCGCACCGGTAAGATGTTTACCTGCGAGCATTACGACATAACGCCCGATATTCTCGTTATCGGCAAAGGACTAGGGGGCGGTGTATTTCCGCTCGCGGCCGTGCTTACGCGCGACGATCTCGACATTGCGCCGGACCGGGCGCTTGGCCACTACACCCACGAAAAGAATCCCGTGGCCTGCGCAGCCGGGCTCGCCACACTGGATATCATCGAATCGGAGAAATTACTGAAGCGCACCGTCGAACTCGGCGAGCACGCCCGCAAGCGCATGCAGGATATGCAACGGCGCCACGCATTGATCGCCGATGTGCGCGGAATCGGATTGCTCATGGGCATCGAACTCATCGACCCGCACAGCGGCGAGCGCGCGATCGATGCGGCCGAGGACGTGCTGTACCGAGCGCTGTCCAATGGCCTCAGTTTCAAAATTACGATGGGCAATGTATTGACGTTGACGCCACCTTTGATCGTGACCCAGCAACAACTCGACACCGCATTCGATATTCTTGATGAAGCGATCGGCGCGGTACACTAGCCCGGATACTTCACGAAGGGTTCGGAGTTCAGGGGAATTCGGGCTAAGGAACCTCTGCATAAGTCTGGGCGAATCAAGTTGGGATTCAAAATGATCAAGACCAAGGCGCGGAACGCCAGTAATAGCCCGGCTATTGCTTGCGTTTCGCAAAGCTTCCGCTCCTGCTCACGCCCCTCACCTACATCCCTGTAGGCGACGCGGGGATTGATTATCTTGGACCCAAATTGATTGTTCATGACTTTTGCAGAGGTTCCTTAAGATAAGTGCCAAGCCAGATAAGTGGCGTCGTGTAATACCGGCGGTTCCTTAATCTAAGACCTAACGCGTCGTTATTGCTGTCTTTGTGCGGAGCAGCGATCATCAAATCGTGCCGCCTATGCTGACTATCTACCGTCATATTCCCACGGTCCTATGGATTTGTTTGGGCTTATTCGTATTCCGAGTGACCGCGCAGTGGGTGCAATGGCTATCTCCACTGGAGTGGTTGCCGGCATTCGGTCGATGGCAAGGCAGTAACTTGTCTTATCCGTTGTTGTTTGCGGTGCAGTTCATGTTAATTGTCGGTATGGCGGCCGTGGCATGGCGCGTGGCAACGCGGCGCGCGTCCCCGAACCGGCGCTTAGGAGTCGTATTGATGGTTGTCGGTCTTCTCTATTTTTTCGCCATGGCGTTGCGTTTGTTATTGGGCGTCACGGTGTTGGCTGATCGCGCGTGGTTCGCCACCGTATTGCCTGCATTGTTTCATTTAGTATTGGCTACGTTTGTATTGACGTGGGGGGCCTATCACCGCAGTCGCGCAAGTCTTGTAACGGAGATGCATAGATAGATGGATCTCGTCGCGAACCGCCTTCCCTATTTACTGTATCCGCTGCTCATGCTGGGCGCATTTGCGATGCACGGTTTATTGAGTGCCGCCGGTTGGCCGTTGCTGGCGGCTACGCAAACCCCGGTCGTGGTGGTGGTATTGTCGATCTTAGTGCTCGAGAAGGTGTTCGCCGAGCGGCCGGAATGGCGGCCGCAGCGCGGCGAGGTCGGTACCGACCTCGTGTTTCTTGCGGTCGTGCAGGGCGTCTTGCCGCAGGCGTTGGCTTTTCTCGCGTCGTTGTCGCTGCTGGAATGGATTCGTGCTGCGAATTGGGATATCGCGCTGCTGTGGCCTCACGCCTGGCCATCGTGGGTGCAGGCTGTAATGATGGTGATAATCGCGGATTTTTTCCGATATTGGTTGCACCGGGCCTGCCACGACGTGCCGATGTTGTGGCGTTTGCATGCCGTGCATCATTCGCCACATCGCTTGTACAGCCTCAACGTCGGCCGCTTCCATCCGCTGGAAAAAGCGCTGCAATACTTATTAGATGCTTTGCCTTTTATTGTATTGGTGGTGGATCCTGCCGTATTGGCCCTGTACTTCGTGTTTTATGCGGCCAATGGGTTTTTGCAGCACTCCAACGTTCGCTTGCGATATGGCTGGCTCAATTATTTGATCAGCGGCGCGGAGTTGCATCGCTGGCACCATTCGCGGGATCCGCACGAATCGGGCGCGAACTTCGGCAACAACACGATTGTATGGGATCTTTTGTTTGGTACCTGGTTTTTGCCATCGGACCGAAAGGTTGGCGCCCTCGGGGTGCCGGACCCGGAATACCCGATGTCTTTCTGGGGC
>CAXMMZ010000244.1:0-3207 GCA_964194565.1 Arenicellales bacterium | reverse complement strand
CGAAGAAATGCCGCATTGCATCGATTTTTCGGGGGAGATATACATTCGTCAGGAAGGCAAAGGGGTGTTGTTGGGTACCTACGAAAAAGACTGCGTGCCGTGGTCGCCGCACACGACGCCGTGGGATTTCGGGCACGAATTATTGGAGCCTGCATACGACCGTATTGCCGGTAACGTGACGCTCGGATTTGAGCATTTTCCCGTGTTGGAAGAAGCCGGTATCAAAAAATGGATAAACGGACCGTTTACGTTTTCTCCGGATGGCAATCCGTTGGTCGGGCCGGTGCCGGGGTTGAGCAACTTTTATACCGCGTGCGCGGTCATGGCCGGTTTCAGTCAGGGCGGTGGCGTCGGACTGGTGTTGGCAAATTGGATCGTGAACGGCGATCCCGGTATCGATGCGTATCCGATGGACGTCGCTCGGTTCGGCGACTACACCACGCAGGGTTATACTCGCGAGAAGGTGCGGGAATTTTACTCGCGCCGTTTTAGCATCACCTATCCGAACGAAGAGTTGCCGGCAGGGCGTCCGTTTCGCACCTCGCCGATTTACTCGCGGTTGCAAGCGAGTCACGCCTATTTCGGTGCGTACCGCGGCATGGAAATCGCCCAATGGTTTGCGCCAAGCGCGGTCGAAGCCTATGAGACTCCCACCTTCCATCGTTCCAACGCGTTCGAGCACGTCGGCCGTGAGGTCGTGAATGTACGGGACAACGTGGGTCTTTACGACACGACGGCTTACGGCCGCCACGAAATCGCAGGCCCCGGCGCTACCGCGATGCTGGATAAAATTCTCGCGAACCGGTTACCCAAACCGGGCCGCATCGCGTTGTCACCAATGCTGAATGAGTCCGGCATGTTGTTGGGCGATTTGAGTATTGCGAATCTCGACAACGAGCGGTATTGGATCATCGGCAACATGGCGACCGAAGAGGTGCACCAACGCTGGTTCCATCAACACAAACCGGACGGTGTGACCGTACGGCGCATGAACCGCGAACTCGTGGGCTTATCCGTGATCGGGCCGAACAGCCGTGCTGTAATGCAGAAACTCACCCACGAGGATTTATCCAACGAAGCGTTTCCGTTCCGTAGCATCCGCCAAGTGGAAGTCGGTATGGCGACACCGTGGATCGACCGCATGACGTTCTCGGGCGAGCTCGGGTATGAACTGTGGATGGATCCGCACGATCAGGGCTATTTGTACGACCGGATCATGCAAGCAGGCGCCGGGTACGATATTGGCCTGTGCGGCAATCGCGCTATTTTGTCGATGCGTATGGAAAAAGGGTGGGGCGCTTGGTTACTGGAATATCGGCCGATCTATACATCCATTGAGGCCCGCATGGATTTGTTTGTGAAACCCGATAAGGGCGATTTTATCGGCCGCGACGCGTTTCTTAAGCAACAACAAGAAACCCCCAAGCTCAAACTCATCCAGCTTGAGTTGGATACTGATATCGATTGTCACCACGACGAACCGATCAGTCACGATGGAAAAGTGGTGGGTTGGGTCACCTCCGGTGGCTACGGGCACTACGTCAAGAAATCGCTCGCGCTGGGGTATGTGCCATCCGAGCTGGCCGAAGAAACGAATTTTCAGGTCGAAATTTTGGGTGAGCAAAAAACCGCGCAGCGTCTTCCGAAGGCACCGTGGGATCCAACCGGAACGCGTATGCGCAGCTAGTACTCCTTCAACTCGATATTGCCGTGGTCAGCGAGTCAGGAAGCGTTTGGCCGCTAGGCGCGCCTCGCCGGTAATGACTAGTCCTTGCCAAGAGGTGCAACACCGCGGACGAGCGCTTCCCGGCTCGCCCGAAGGGAGCTATGCAGAGGATCCAATACCGCGTTGCAGTCCTTGAAAAGGGCTGGCCATTCTCTGCGTACTGCGCCTTGTCTTGGATCATCTGCATAGCTCTGAACACGGCTATATCAAGTTGAAGGAGTACTAGCCCGGAATTTCATGTTCGATTTGATTTGTCTCAACCGCGTTCGGCCGTTTTGGGATAGGTTGTAGACAAAGGTCAGCCGCTGCGCCCGATAAGTGGAACGTTGGCGCGGTCGGCGAACCAAAGCAACGACTTTTTTCGTCATCTCGTCAAGGTGCGGTAGATCATCTGCAATAGGCATTATGCCCGCCCGATCCACTCCGAAAAACTACACCCCGCTTGCCGCGTTGCCGATGGCGGTGCTCGATCTCGAAACCACAGGGCTCGACGTGAGACGCGATCGTATTATACAAATTGGCGCCGTAGTCATGCTGGGCTCGGAGATTCTCGAGTCGCCGCGCATCGACCTCATGGTCAACCCCGGGGTGCCTATTCCCCCGGTGTCGACCCGTATCCATGGTCTCGGTGACGATGACGTGGCCGCGGCGGAATCGTTTGCCGATTGTGCCGAGTCGTTGCAGGAACTGTTGATGGGACGCGTCGTGGTTGGGCACCACATCGACTTTGATTTGGCGGTACTGCGTCATGAAGCGGCGCGCATCGGTGTACCTTGGCACAACCCGGTCAGTTTGGACTTGGCGCTGCTCGTGGGGGCGTTGCAGCCCGCGTTGCCGGACTTTGGTCTGGAAAACATCTGCGAGTGGTTGGGTGTGGACGTGAGAGGCCGACACACGGCACTCGGGGACAGCTTAACGACGGCTCGCGCCCTCGCACAGTTGTGGCCACGGTTGTTGAATGCCGACATTCGAACCTTAGCGGAGGCCGGTGCGTTGGCGTCGCGCCGCGCTGATCTGCGTGATCGCCAGGTGCATGCCGGCTGGCACGCGATGCCAGGTGATACAGAACCGGCCCGGCGTATCGATCCCATCACGCGTCTCGATAGCCACGTTTACTCACGGCGGCTGGAAGACATTATGCATGCACCGCCGATAACTGTGGACCCGGCTGCATCGATTCATGATGCCGCACGAATCATGGCACAGCAGCGAGTCGGTGCGCTTCTGATTTTAGATTCCAACCGCACGCCGACTGGTGTAGTGACTGAGCGCGACGTACTAGTAGCGGTATCCGAAAGCACGGACAATCTCGCTACCGTACGTGTGGTGGACATCATGTCGGCGCCGTTCGGTCGGTTTCGCACCGAAGCAGGGCGCGTGGACCTAAAGCGCTGTGGTTTGTTACCCCTCGTTAGCATCGCCCGCATACTGGCATTACAGATCGGGTCCGTCGCGCGCGCGACACCGGATCGATTACGCGA
>CAXMMZ010000243.1:0-3521 GCA_964194565.1 Arenicellales bacterium | reverse complement strand
GATCAAGCGCTAACGTATGCGGCGCTCCGCCGCTACGCTGCGCGACCCACCTTCTCGATCCGCGAGGCGCAATACTTAAATTCCGGAATCTTTCCAAACGGATCTAGCGCCGGATTGGTTAAAGTATTGGCCGCGGCTTCGGCGTAACAGAACGGTATAAATACCACCCCATCCGGTATCGCGTTGTCGCAACGCGATTTCAACTCTACGGCGCCACGCCGCGTTACCACACGGATCGGATCACCGGGCACAATTCCCAAACGATCCATTTCGGTCGCACTCAAACTGGCCACCGCTTCGGGTTCAATCTCATCGAGAACCGAAGCGCGCCGCGTCATCGCACCGGTATGCCAGTGTTCAAGTTGGCGGCCCGTCGTGAGTATTAATGGGTAATCGTCATCGGGACGCTCATCGGGATCGACCAAGTTCGCGGGCACGAGCTTGGCGCGGCCATTGGCGGTGGGGAACCCATCGCCGAACACGATGTCATTGCCGGGTTGTTCAGGGCCATCGCACGGATACACCACACCACTTTCACGCTCTAGCCGATCCCAGGTGATGTTGTTGAGGGACGGCATCACTCGCGTCATTTCCGCGAACACATCTCGCGGGTGGGAGTAGTTCCAATCGAGGCCGATACGGCGCGCCAACTCCTGTACGATCCACCAATCCTGGCGCGCGTCGCCGGGCAGCTCGAGCGCAACACGACCCATCTGCACCTGACGGTTGGTATTGGTAACGGTGCCGTCCTTCTCGGGCCACGCCGACGCCGGCAACACCACATCGGCATGGTAGGCGGTCTCGGTCAAAAACAAATCCTGCACCACCAAATGCTCCAACGCAGCCAGCGCGGCCCGGGCGTGCTGCACATCGGGGTCGGACATCGCGGGATTCTCTCCCATCACATACATGCCCTTAATCTGCCCCGCGCGCACGGCGTCCATAATCTCCACTACCGTCAAGCCGCGATTCGGGTCGAGCGGTGTGCCCCAGGCATCTTCGAACCGTGAACGCGCATCCGCGTTATCGACAAGCTGATAGTCCGGCAGCATCATCGGGATCAAACCCGCGTCGGAGGCACCCTGCACGTTGTTCTGCCCACGCAACGGATGCAATCCGGTACCGGGCCGGCCGACATGCCCGGTGATGGTGGCAAGCGCGATTAGGCAGCGTGCGTTATCGGTGCCGTGAACGTGTTGCGATATACCCATGCCCCAGAAAATTATGCTGCGGTTGGCGGTGGCAAATTCGCGCGCCACGATACGAATCTGTTGCGCCTCGATTCCACACACCGGTGCCATTTCTTCCGGGGTGAATGCCTGTATATGGCGGCTCAGGTTCTCGAAGCCTTCGGTAAATCCCGCGACGTAGTTCTCGTTGTATAAGCCTTCGCAAATGATGACATTCAACATCGCGTTCAACAAAGCTACATCGGCACCGGATTTGAACTGCAGCATATGGGTCGCGTGTCGCTTCAATCCGACGCCGCGCGGGTCCATGACCACCAGGGTCTTGCCGCGTTTCACAGCCTGCTTAAAGAACGTTGCGGCAACCGGATGATTTTCGGTGGGATTGGCGCCAATGACAATGATCACATCGGCGTCTTCAGCCGCCGTAAACGGCGCGGTCACCGCGCCGGAACCGATGCCCTCTAACAACGCAACGACCGATGAGGCGTGGCATAAGCGCGTGCAATGATCGACGTTGTTAGTACCGAAACCGGTACGCACGAGCTTCTGCACCAGATAGGCCTCCTCGTTCGAACCTTTCGCCGAACCAAAACCCGACAACGCCTGCCCACCGTCACGGTCGCGAATTCGCTTCAAGCCGTGCGCTGCACGATCCAACGCTTCGTCCCACGTTGCCTCGCGAAAATGACTCAGCGGATCGGACGGGTCCAGGTCGATATCGGCGTGCTTGGGCGCATCGTCACGCCGGATCAATGGTTTGGTTAGGCGGTGCGGGTGACTGATGTAATCGAATCCAAACCGGCCCTTAACGCACAAGCGATTGTGGTTGGCGGGGCCGTCACGACCCTGCACCGCCACGATGGAATTTTCGTGGGTCTGGTAGGTGATCTGACAACCTACCCCGCAATACGGACACACGCTGTCAACCTCTTGCAGCGGCTCGGTGCGACCAACGCCGTCCTCGCCCACGAGCGCTGTCTCCATGAGCGCACCCGTCGGGCAGGCCTGCACGCATTCGCCGCAGGCGACGCAGGTGCTCGACCCCATCGGGTCATCAAAGTCGAACACTATCTTGGAGCCGTGGCCGCGGTAGGCCATACCGATTACGTCGTTGACCTGCACCTCGCGGCAGGCGCGCACGCACAAATTGCACTGTATGCACGCATCCAGAAACACCCGCATCGCGGGATGGCTCGGATCAGGAGCAGGCTGAACACGCGTCGGGAAGCGGCTGGATGCCACCCCAATACGCTCCGACCACTGCCAGAATATTGAATTCTGCTGATGCGCGACGTCGCGCGGCGGTTGATCCGCAATGAGCATCTCAAACACCGAGCACCGTGCCGATTCGGCACGTGGTGTCGCGGTGTGCACGGTCATCCCAGGCGTAGGCGTACGAATACACGAAGCCGCCAGTACGCGTTCGCCCTCGACCTCCACCATACAGGCCCGGCAGTTGCCGTCGGCCCGATACCAGGGGTCAGGGGAATAAAACAAATGCGGAATGTCGGTACCGCAAGGTTTTGCAACTTGCCAGATCGTTTCGTTTGGCTGCGCCTCGACCGTTACGCCGTCAAGACTAAACTCGATGATTGAATCGGTCGACATCTACCTGTCCTCCGGAAAATAGCGGAATACGGACAACAGCGGATTGGCCGCCGCCTGACCCAGTCCACAAATCGATGCATCGCTCATCGTCTGGCTCAATTCCGTGAGTAACGATTCATCCCATTGCGGTTGCTGCATCAACTTTACGGCTTTCTCGGTACCGACCCGACACGGCGTACACTGCCCGCAGCTTTCGTCCTCGAAAAATCGCATGAGGTTTAAGGCAACGACTTTAATGTCGTCCTGGTCGCTCAAAATCACGACCGCATGCGACCCGACGAAACAACCGTGTTCCTCGAGCCGCCCAAAATCGAGCGGCAAATTCGCGAGGCTGGCCGGCAAGATTCCACCCGACGCGCCGCCTGGAAGATAACCCTTAAACGCATGGCCATCCTGCATACCGCCGCAAAATTCGTCGATGAGTTCCTGCGCCGTGATACCGGCTGGCGCGAGTTTTACACCCGGTTCGCGCACCCGGCCGGATACAGAGTAGCTACGCAGCCCTTTGCCACCATTGCGGCCATGGCCCGCAAACCAATCCGGACCTTTTTGAATTATGTCGCGAACCCAATACAGCGTTTCGACGTTTTGCACCAAGGTCGGCTTCCCGAAAATGCCGACTTCAGCAACGTACGGCGGTCGATGCCGCGGCAGGCCACGTTTGCCTTCGATGGATTCGATCATCGACGATTCTTCGCCGCAGATATAAGCGCCGGCGCCGCG
>CAXMMZ010000242.1:0-34370 GCA_964194565.1 Arenicellales bacterium | reverse complement strand
CGCGCGACGTCGAATTTCGCCGTTGCTGCGGTGCCCATGCTGCTACGCCGCCGCGTCCGCCGCGGCGTCGTCGCCGAGATACGCCTGTTTTACGTTTGCGTTTTGCAAAACCTCGGCGGGTGTTCCCATAGCAATGGTTTTACCAAAATCCAGCACCATCACGCGGTGAGAGATATCCATTACCACACCCATATCGTGCTCGATCATAATCACCGTCATATTCCACTCTTCATTGAGATCGATAATATAACGCGCCATGTCCTCCTTCTCTTCGAGATTCATTCCTGCCATCGGTTCATCCAGCAACAATAAACTGGGTTTGAGCGCGATGGCGCGCGCTAGCTCCACACGTTTGCGTAAACCGTACGGCAGCGTGCCGGCAATCTCGTTGCGAATATATTCAATCTCGAGGAAATCGATTATCGATTCGACCTCTTTACGGTGCATGAGTTCTTCATTACGCGCGCCCCCGATCCAATACAGCGCCCCATTGAGAAAGTTATTCTTCATCAGATGATGGCGGCCCACCATGATATTATCCAACACCGTCATATGACCAAATAATGCGAGATTCTGGAAGGTTCTGCCGATCCCCAAACCGGCCCGGTGGTTGGGGGACAGCCCGGTAATATCCTGGCCTTTGTAGACAACGCTGCCGTCCGTGGGATGATAACGCCCGGATACGCAATTCAGCATCGAGGTTTTACCGGCGCCGTTCGGGCCAATAATACTGAATAGCTCCCCCAGCTCTACGCGATAACTGACGTCTTCGAGGGCAGTGATTCCGCCAAAGCGCAACGTCACCGTATCAGCGCGTAGAATCTCATTGCTCGAATTTGTCACTCCTTCCTCCGCCCGTTGCATCGCGGAACCGGACGATGGCAAAACCCGGCATCGTCCCGATCACGGCGATTCCCCCAACCCGGTTATGGGAATCTGCCTATGGCGATCCCGGCCCGGGCTGGTCGGCCGCCATGCTAACGGTTCTATTCGGTCTGGACAACCGACCCCGACACCACCTCCCGTAGGCATGGGGACGTTGTGGGCTCACGGTACCAGTCGCAATACCCTAGGACTATACGACTTCGACACCTGCTAGCACAGCCTTAATGCGCTCGCTGATGGGTTTTAACTGGTCCATATCGCCGAGCTTCAATCTCCAGTTAAGTTTTAATTCGTCACCGCTATACCGTGGCAGCACATGCATATGGAAATGAAATACCGATTGTGCGGCACCCGGGCCGTTGGCCTGCACGAGGTTGATACCGTCCGGCGTCAACGCGGTGCGCACCGCCGTGGCGATCCGTCGCGCAGTGGCCGCCACGGCGCCAATCGCCTCATCAGGAATCGTGTACACATCCTGCCAATGTTGTTTGGGTATGACCAATGCGTGACCGGGATTGGCGGGATTGATATCCATAAACGCCAAGGTCTCCTGATCTTCCCATAATGAAATACACGGAATCTCGCCCGCTATAATTTTGCAAAAAATACAATCGGAATCGGTTCGCATATTTGTTCCGTCGTCAATTCGAGGTGAAAACTAAATTCGCTACCCTTGCTACGCGATTTGCAGTCGATCCGGCCCAAACATCTGTTCCATTTCGCGGCGGGTTCGCACCGCCTCACTATCCATATCGAGCCGCACATCCGCCCAGGTCACTGGTTGTCCCGCCGCTAGATCGCGAACCAGTATCGCGTCTTTGGCGAGACCGATTGGCAAACCGCCAATCGCTACCGAATCTGCCGCCCGATACAGTTGCCCCCAAACGGTGTAGCCGCCTTCGCCGTCCAGGGTTTCGCCGGATTTCAAGTCGCGTTTTGCCACCGCTACGACATCACCGTTAAACGCAACGGGGCTGCCCGTTGGTTCGCCGCGCAACGCGACCGACGCGACGCTGATCCCGAGTTCAAGCCCGATCAGATGGTACGGGCGGTATAACGCCGCATACTGCCCACTCGCATCGGTATTCATTCCGTATTCGGAAAAGCACCGCGCGACATAGGGGCTGCGGGCGCGGAATGTCACGTAGACGCCCCAGCGTAAATCATCGCCGATGACGGAGCCGTCTCGATTCAGCGACGATACCACTTCCACCACACCGGTGTCGGTCAATACTCCGCCGTCAACACGAGGTTTCATCTTCGCTGGCAATTCGGCGATCCCACACGGCGGAAACGCCAAACCGTCGCGCGGTGGCTTCAATCCGGTTGAATTCGCGACTGCCGCCATCTCGATCGAGGACTTGGTCCCGTCCAGAAACGAATTGAACATCTGCGGATTCATTCCGGCTTCGGCGGCGCGCGCCGGCGTGATGCCGTAATGCTCCCAAACGGTATTGGGGGTCGATGCGTGATAACTGGGCAGATACTTCGTGCCCTTCCCCGCACTGACAACTTCGAGGCCGACCGCGCGCGCCCAATCGACTTGCTCGGCGATGAGTGCGGGCTGATCGCCGTAGGCCAAACTATACACCAGCCCCGCACGCCGGGCCTGATGCGCCAACGCCGCACCGCACAACACGTCGGCCTCTACGTTGACCATGACGATATTGATGCCGGCATCGCAACACAGTAACGCATGATGTACTCCGGCGATCGGATCGCCGGTGGCCTCCACCACCACGTCAAGCCGATCGGCCTGCAATACCGTGGACACGTCATCGGTAATGTGTACTCTACGATCAGGCAACGTCGGCGCGGCCGCAGTACAGATCGACTCGGTCGACCAACCCACTCGACGCAATGCCGTGTGCGCGCGCTCCGGCACAAGATCCACAACCGTGCTTACATGCATACCCGGCGTATGTCTGGCCTGACTCAAAAACATCGTCGCGAACTTGCCGGCACCGATCACACCGACTCGGATCGGTCGTCCCTGCTGCTCACGGGCTTTCAACAATGCGTGAAGATTCATTTTTTAGGTGTGGTGTAGTCGGAACTCACAAACATAGCATCCCCATAGCTGTAAAATCGATACCCCCGGTCGATCGCGTGGCGATATGCCGCCAGCACCCGATCGGTGCCGCCCATCGCGCAAACCAGCATGAGTAACGTCGAGCGCGGCAGATGAAAATTGGTAATCAGTGCATCCACAACGCGGAATTGGTAACCGGGAAGAATAAACAACTGGGTCTCGCCATCGAATGGTTCAACACACCCGCCCGCGGTAACGGCCGATTCCAACGCACGCAGGGTAGTCGTGCCAACTGCAATAATCCGGCCGCCGACCGCCCGGGTCGCGGCGATGGCCTGACATACGGTCGCCGAAATCTGAACCCGTTCCGAGTGCAGGCGATGCTGACGTGGGTCGCGAACCCGCACCGGCTCGAACGTCCCGAGCCCAATTTGCAACGTGATGAACTCAGTACGCACACCGTCGGCGCGCAGTGCGCCCAGTAACGCCTCGTCAAAATGCAGGCCGGCGGTCGGCGCCGCTACCGACCCGGATTCTCGCGCGTAAACGGTTTGATAGCGGCGACGGTCTGCCACCTTGTCGTCGCGATGAATATATGGGGGCAGCGGCATGTGCCCGACTGACTCCAATATGGCATCCACCGCCTGGTCGCCGCCGAACTCTATTTCGAATAACGCCCCATGGCGATCCACAAGAGTCACCGTCGCGCCATTCTCGAGCGCCAGCTGCTGGCCGATGCGAAGCCACCGCGCGCCACGCAGTTGCGCATAGGCGCGCGCCGGAGGCAACAACCGCTCAATCAGAATTTCGGTGCGACTACCGTTCGATTTGCGGCCGTATAAACGGGCCGGAATAACCCGGGTATCGTTAAAGATCAGCAGATCGTCTGGCCGCAGCAATGCACCGAGTTCGCGAAATCGATAGTCCTCTCGATCATCCCGCCCGATCCGCAGCAACCGACTCGCGGTCCTCTCGGACGCCGGGTGCTGCGCGATCAACGCCTCCGGCAACCTGTAATCAAACGCATCAATATCCATGACCCGATGTTACACCGCGCGCGGCGCTGAGCTTTGCCGAGCCGGCCGAATTACCGCTATACTCCGCTGCCCGATCGGCGCGCTGCTAGGAGTCTGTCGGACTTAGGGAATCGTCGCGAGGCTGGTGGGAAATCGAGTCCAGTTTTTTGATTTGTTGAGGCGAATAGCGAGCTATTTAACGAGACAAATCGAGAAAATGGTCCGATCTTCCCGCCGCCGCAGTAGATTCTCCCTAAGTCCGGCAGACTCCTAACGTGCCGTATAGCCCGTGCCGGGGTGGCGGAATTGGTAGACGCGCCGGACTCAAAATCCGGTTCTGGCAACAGAGTGAGAGTTCGAGTCTCTCTCCCGGCACCATAATTTGACACCTACCCACGTCGTCGCCACAAAACCTACGGACAGGCTCTATCTACGCGGACTTGGATAAGGGATTAAAGAAATGCCTGCCGCTGCGAACATTGAGAATGTAATCCAACAAGGTTTCGTAATCATGATCGTTATCGACAATATTGATCTCCGCGGCGTTAATAATGAGTAACGGCGCGCTGTTATAGGTCAGAAACAAGCGCGAGTACGCGTCCACCAACTGCGAGAGGTAGCGCGGCTCAATCATTTGCTCGTAGTCGATGCCACGCCGACGAATCCGATCGATCAGCACGTCTACCGGGGCCTGCAAATAGATAACCAGGTTCGGCACCGGAATGTCCGGCGATAAGTGAGTATAAACCTGTTGATAGAGCCGATATTCGTCGTCGTCCAGATTAACTCGCGCAAATAACGCGTCCTTTTCGAGCAGAAAATCCGACACCCGCAACGGACTAAACAGGTCGCCTTGTCGATAACTTTGCAGCTGGCGCGCACGCTGAAACAAAAAAAATAATTGCGTGGGCAACGCGTATTGCTTGCGGGATCGGTAAAATCGCTCCAGAAACGGGTTCTCTTCCGGTTGTTCCAATAGCATTTCGCAGTCGAACGATTGCGCGAGGCGCCTGGCAAGACTCGATTTCCCCACTCCGATCGGCCCTTCGACGACCACATAGCCCGGAAACTGGGGCGATGTCGGTGCTGTTGTCGCTAATCTGTTCATTACCTCACTACCCGATAACCCCCAAGACCCGGAGAAAAGCGCCCGTGAATGCGCTGGGCTGTTACTGTACCACGTGGCCGAAGCAACCCGGAAAACCGGTCCCTGACCCGCACCGCTACTAATGGAACCTCTGCATAAGTCTGGGCGAATTAAGTTGGGTCCAAAATAATCGTTCACGATTTATGCAGAGGTTGCTAAAGTTAGCGCTTGTCGTGGCGGCGATTCCACCTTAGTCTAGGCACCCGAAACGAGGCCGAATACTCGAAGCCAAGATGTCCAAGCTCCTATTCGATTTTTTTCCATTATTGCTATTTTTCGCGGCGTTTAAGTTCTACGGAATCTTCGTTGCCGCTGGCGTCGCAATCGCGGCATCGGCACTACAGGTAGGCGCTCACTGGTTTCGCCACCATCGGCTTGAAACCATTCATTTGGTAACCTTCGCCGTCATAGTCGTATTCGGCGGATTGACGATATGGCTCCGCGATGAACTGTTCATCAAGTGGAAGCCGACTATCGTCAATTGGTTGTTTGCGCTGATCGTATTTGGCACTCAGTTCATCGGGCGTAGAACAGCACTTGAGCGGGTCATGGGCCGCCAACTCGAGCTTCCGGCTCCGATCTGGCGCAACGTAAACCTAAGTTGGGGCTTATTCTTTGTCGTGGTGGGGGCTCTGAATCTATACGTTGCGTTCTATTTCCGGCCCGATCTCGACGTGCAGGCGCGCACGGAATTTTGGGTAAACTTCAAAGTGTTCGGGCTACTGGGCCTGACCTTCGTCTTTGCCGTCGCGCAGATGGCATTTCTATACAAATATATCGAATTGGATAAAGGCGAGGAGGAGAGCTGAATACTGTACGCCCGTATTGGCCGTGGTCACGCGGATTCGTCGGCCACCGCTTACACGATGTGCCGCTGCACTTCCCCGCCCTGAAAAATACATTATCCAATCAATCAGTTAAGATTTGAATCTAAGATTCTACTTTTGAAGAGCAACCACATACCGACGACCTCGGACACAGATCTTCGGGAACTTCCGAATCCGCTCGGCGGCACTTGGCAGTGACCATTCACGACGCACCCGTAACGATATGAAAAATTTCGATTTGTCCACGGAGACTCGCAGCGGTATCCGTTTGCACCATACCATCGGCCCAGTACCGATTCGTAAGTGGCTCCGCAGTCTGCCGACACACGACGCGGACAAGGCCATGCGATCGCTCGGTCACTCGTTGGACGAAGTTAACGAAGCCGACATCGATGCCGATACCCGCCTAGCGGTACTGGACCTCTATCATGCGCCCATCGAGGCCGCGGTAACGGCGGCCCGCAACAATAATGTCAGCCTAGTGCTGCCGATCTCAGAAAGACTTCACCTCACGATCGACAGCATCGCCGATCTGTATTGGCAGATGATGCACGGCTACAGCATCGTCGCGTTCGACGAGCAACTCCGATCCATCGCAAACCCCACCACGCGCAGCTATCTGGCCGGCGCATGCTACTGGGCGCTGGTATACGCCGGCGAACAGATGACATTCTTGTACCAGGGCTATCGTCCTCTTCCCAAAGGAATGTGGCGGCACATCCACCGATTATACGACGACGCCCGTACCTTAAATCTACTCGACGATGAAATCGGTAGTTCAGCGCTCCATGCGCGCGGCGATTCCATTAGCGATGCCTACAAGCGCACCCTGCTTCTTGGGTTATGCGGCCCATACCAGCTGCCGATTCACGCAATCGAGCGAGTCAATGCTTCACTGAAGCAGTGGGCTCGGCATGCAGAGTTGACGGAAATACTCGGGGCTGACCGCATCGAATGCCGTTTTGTAATTGAGCATAACAGCGAACAGCCCGGCATGCCGCAGTTGCCGCGCGCAACTTTGACGAGCCGTGGCCGCTGTCTAATCCTCGACACCACCCATTTAGTCGTTCTGCTGCATCAAACCCTAAAAACGGCAATGCAGCAGAGCCTGGACGACCATCCGGGCAACGCCTCGAAGCAAAGCATTAGCGACGATGTGGATTTGCTGCGCGCTTTGATCACTCAATGGGGTATTCACCCGATTCGCAAAACACCCCGTAACCGTTGCCAACAACGGTGTAGTTTTGTGGTTGGGTTTCGCACGGTAGCTGCTGTGTTACGCCAGATCGAAATGCAGAGTTCCGACACCGACAGCAACGCCAACGATCGCCACGTGCTCAAAGGGACATTCGGTTATCAGCAGCATATATCGAAGACCGCGGACGACAGTATGCACAACGTCGAAGCTCATAATGAGAGTGCAACCGGGATACATCTAGCGCTGGATGGCCAGCAAAATGTGCAAGTCCGAATCGGCGAACTTGTAGTGTTGCGCCCGGACAGTCATTCCCAATCCGTCACCATCGGAATTGTACGCTGGGCCACAAACGATGCCTACAATAATCTGAACATCGGTATTTACAAGCTAGGCTCGAAACCGCAAATCGTCCGTATCAAATCTGTTACACCTAACGAACAAGCGGTTCCAGGCGATTACCGGGATGCGATGATACTCCCTGAGTCGGACCTACACCCGTATCCACAAACGATCGTCGCCGAAAAAGGTGTGTACCACCCACACGGCACAATTGTGATTCGTATTGGCAGCGAAGAACACTTCGCCCGCGTTACCAATTTGATTACCTCGACGCGCTCGGCAGACTGGTTCGAGTTCCGCTACGAAGCTGGGACGATTACTTCCGCGACAGCGTCTGCGAACTGATCCGACGCCGATCGACCCGCACCGACCGTCTTCAGAGATTCCTTAAGCCGCTCGCTGCGAATCCTGCGCTAACTGGCGTAACACGTAGAGTAGGATGCCACCGTTTACGAAATAGTCCCACTCCTTCGGCGTATCGATTCGCACTAATGCTTCGAATCGCTTCTGCTTATCGTCGTCGCCGGTAACGACAATCGTAACGGATTTGGCGCCGGCTTCGAGACCTTGCACATCGTATCGCTCGGCACCCGTTAAGCCGAGCGTAATGCGAGTCGCTCCCGCTTCAAACTGCAATGGTAATACTCCCATGCCGATGAGATTCGATCGATGTATGCGTTCGAAACTCTCCACCAATACCGCCGCTACGCCCAACAAACGGGAGCCTTTTGCTGCCCAATCGCGTGACGACCCGGTTCCGTACTCCTTACCGGCGATAACAAACAGAGATGTGCCATCTTGTTTGTAGCGCATGGCCGCATCATAAATAGTCATTTGTTCGCCACTCGGCTGATGCCGGGTCCATCCGCCTTCGGTACCGGGCGCTAATTCATTGCGTAGGCGGATATTCGCGAAGGTGCCGCGCATCATTACCTCGTGGTTGCCACGCCTGGAACCATACGAATTAAACTCCACCGGTCTAACGCCACGCTCGATAAGGTATTGCCCGGCCGGCGTATCTGCGTTAATCGCTCCGGCCGGCGAGATATGATCGGTGGTAACGCTGTCCCCTAAAAATGCCAAGACCCGGCAGCCCTTGATTTCAGAAATACCGTCCGGCTGGTGGCCCATGCCGATAAAATAGGGCGGTTGTTGAATATACGTGGAGTCTGCCTCCCAGCGAAACGATGCCGACCCAGAAGTTTTGATTCCGGCCCAGCGCGAATCCCCGGTAAACACGTCGGCGTATTTCTCTAAAAACAATTCGCGGCTGACTACACCCGATACAATATCTCGAATCTCTTGTTGCGAGGGCCACAGATCTCTCAGAAAAATATCCTTGCCCTCGGCGTTCTGAGTAATCGGGTCATTATAAATATCGATCGTCATCGACCCAGCCAATGCGTAGGCCACCACTAATGGTGGTGAGGCGAGAAAGTTCATACGCACTTCCTGATGCACACGCCCCTCGAAATTGCGGTTACCTGACAATATCGCGCAGGCAATCAAATCACCCTGTTCGATAGCCTTGCTGATTGGCTCCGGCAACGGCCCGGAATTGCCGATACAAGTCGTGCAGCCATAACCCACCACATCGAATCCCAACTGCTCCAGGTAAGTCATTAACCCGGAGCGCTGTAAATATTCCCCGACCACCTGCGATCCTGGCGCCAGCGAAGTCTTTACCCATGGTTTTACATCAATACCGAGTTCCACGGCTTTCTTGGCCACTAATCCGGCCCCAATAATGACATCCGGGTTCGACGTATTAGTGCAACTGGTAATCGCTGCGATTACGACATGCCCGTCGTCGAGCTGGAATCGTTGATCGTCATAGTGAACGTCCTGTACGCCGTGCTCATGGGCCCGATCGGCACGGAGCTGCTCAATCTCCTGCTGAATTTGCTCGCGCGCGCTACGCAGGGGAATCCGATCCTGCGGTCGTTTCGGACCTGCCAAGCTCGGCTCGACACCTGCCAAATCAAGTTCCAGAACATTCGTATACTCCGCATCCGCAGCGCCGGGCTCGCGAAACAAACCTTGACGCTTTGCGTATGCTTCCACCAGCGCAACTTGTTCATCCGTGCGTCCGGTCAGACGTAAGTAATTGAGCGTTTCACTATCGATAGGAAATATCCCACAGGTTGCGCCGTACTCCGGCGCCATATTCGCGATCGTGGCTTGATCGGCCAGCGACAAGTGATCCAATCCGTCACCGAAAAACTCGACGAATTTACCCACGACGCCTTCAGCACGTAACATCTGTACGACCGTTAACACCAGATCCGTGGCCGTAGCGCCCTCCGGCAACCGCCCGTAAAGTTTGAACCCGACCACCTGCGGAATCAGCATCGATATGGCCTGGCCTAACATCGCAGCCTCGGCTTCAATCCCGCCGACACCCCAACCCAGCACACCCAAACCGTTAATCATGGTGGTGTGCGAATCGGTACCCACTAAGGTATCGGGATAGGCCTCCAGCACACCGTCTTGCACGGCACTGAACACGACTCGGGCCAAATACTCGAGATTCACTTGATGCACGATACCGGTTGCTGGAGGCACGACCTGGAAATTCGCGAATGCACTCTGCCCCCAACGCAAGAACGCGTAACGCTCTTTGTTACGGTTGTATTCGGCGGCCGCATTCAGATCCAATGCTTTGTTGGTACCGAAATGATCGACCATGACCGAATGATCGATAACCAAATCGGCCGGCGATAGCGGATTGATCTTTTCCGGATCGCCACCCAAAGTTTGCATCGCATCACGCATCGCGGCCAAATCCACGACTGCCGGCACGCCGGTGAAATCCTGCATCAACACCCGTGCCGGCGTGAACGCTATTTCCACCGAGGGTGTCGCCTTCGGATCCCAACCGGCCAACGCGCGAATATGGGAATCGGTAACATCGACTCCGTCCTCGTAACGCAGGGCATTCTCCAGCAGTATCTTGATCGAATAGGGTAATTTCTGCAGGTCGACGGTATCCGCCAATGCATCAAGCGCATAGATTTGATACTTGGTGGCCTGAACCTCCAGCATCGTGCGTGCACCAAAACTGTTTTTCATTCGCGATACTCCGGATAAAATACCAAATTGTGACCTCGCCATACCAATTTGTGCGCGGGCGTTGGATTGGCCGATGGACGGGACATGCCGATCCTACGTCGGGTGCCGTATATCGGCAAGTAAATTTACGTCTTGGGAAGCTCTGATTAATTCATGGCTGGCCGCTCTCATTCGGAGCAGCAACGGCCTAATCGCCCGAATTAGCGAGGGAGTGATCCCGCTAAGCGGCCGAATGCTCAGCCAGAAATGCCACAAACTCTTGCTCGTTCATGACTTTGACACCCAGTTTAAGTGCCTTTTCCAACTTCGAGCCCGGGTTATCCCCCGCCACGACATAGCCCGTTTTCGACGACACGCTGCCGCTCAACTTTGCCCCCAAATTCTGCAGTCGCTGTTTCGCGTGATCTCGAGTCATGCTATCTAAGCCACCGGTCAGCACAAATGTAATACCCCGTAGCGGTGCCGCCGCCGTTTTTTCCACCTTGGCTACTGGCCAACTGACGTTGGCTTTGCGAAGTTTGTCGAGCACTTCGCGATTGTGATCCTGGTCAAAAAATGAACGAATGCTCTGTGCCAGCAGCGGCCCAATATCGGGAATATCCTGTAGCGCCTCCACATCGGCTGCCATCAGAACGTCAAGGTCTGGGTAGGCGGCCGCCAATGCCTGCGCGGTGGATTCGCCGACTTGACTTATACCCAATGCAAATAAAAACCTCGCGAGAGACGTTTGTTTACTTCTGGCAATCGCCGACAGTAAATTTTCCGCGGACTTCTGCCCCATTCGTTCGAGTGCAACAAGCTCCTCAATACTCAAACTATACAGATCGGCGACATCGCTGATGCACCCCGCATCGATCAGTTGGTCGACAATTTTACTGCCCAGGCCCTCAATATCCATCGCCCGACGTGATGCAAAATGTTTGATACTTTCCTTACGCTGGGCGCTGCAATAGAGCCCACCACTGCACCGCGCAATAATTCCCTCTCCTGCGTAGACGATTTCCGATTCGCATTGTGGACACCGTGTCGGAAAGCGGAATTTTCGAGTACGCGCGGACCTCTGCTCCTTAATGACCGACACGATTTCCGGAATTACGTCACCGGCGCGACGCACCACCACCGCATCCCCGACGCGTATATCGAGGCGTTCGATTTCTGCCGGATTATGCAGCGTCGCATTGGAAACAGTGACCCCACCCACAAACACCGGATCCAAACGCGCGACCGGTGTGATCGCACCGGTACGACCGACCTGCACATCGATTGCCGCAACCCGAGTGCGCTCCTCTTGCGCTGGAAACTTGTGAGCCAACGCCCAGCGCGGCGCACGCGAAATATTCCCGAGCTGTTGCTGCTGATCGATAGGATTGACTTTGTAGACGACGCCGTCGATTTCGTATGGCAACGCGTCGCGTTTGCTCAAAATTGATTGGTACGCGTTGAGACAACCTTCTACACCGGACACAACTTGGGTTTCCGGGCAGACCCTCAGACCCCAGCCCCGCAAGCGATCGAGCATTTGGGCCTGGGTGAAGGCCACGTCACCATCGGCGACATAGCCCACTGCGTAACAAAACAATTCCAATGGGCGAGTGGCAGTGATCTGCGGGTCAAGCTGACGCAAACTGCCGGCGGCGGCATTGCGTGGATTGACATATAGCTTCTCGCCCACCTCCCGCTGTCGATCATTCAGTGCTGCAAATCCTTGCTTAGGCATAAATACTTCGCCACGAATTTCCAGTGACGTAGGAAAATCAAAACCCAACAACCGCAGTGGCACCGAACGCATCGTACGCACATTTAGAGTTACATCTTCGCCGTTAACGCCATCGCCACGGGTCGCACCGCGCACCAACAAACCCGATTCGTATAGGATACTCACTGCGAGTCCGTCGAGTTTTGGTTCGACCACGTAGTCGATTTCCTCGACTTCCAGACGCTGCCGTGCCCGCCGATCAAAATCCTCCACATTGGTGTCCGCGAACGCATTACTCAACGATAGCATCGGCACGGCATGACGCACCGAAGCAAATGCGGATTCGGGTTTGGTACCGACCCGCTGGGTAGGAGAACTGGGTACAACGAGATCCGGATGAACGGCCTCCAATTCCTGCAGCTCGCGCATCAGTCGATCGTATTCGACGTCCGGGACGGTCGGCTCGTCAAGCACATAGTAGCGATAATTGTGTTGCTCGATTTCGCCACGCAGCGCGACAATACGACTGCGTACGGCTGTGGAAGTAGTCATTGCCGGCCCGAACAACTCACGTGATGAACACGGCCTCTACGAGGTACGATCGAAGGGGAACTAAAATAAACGCCGCGCTATATCGCTGCCGGGAGTAACCCCTTCCGCCTCCATTTCCCGCGTAAATTTCCTAATTTGATCACGAATATTGTCGGTTCCACTGGCCGATAAATCGTGTTGTTTCTGATCGACGAGCCGTGCATTTAATCCGCTGCACAGCTGCTCCGCCGTTTCCAACATCAATGCAAACGCGGCTACCGGATCTTTGGTACACGGCATATTAATAAACATGGTCAGACCCTTAGTGGTAAACTCTTCGATGCCCTCAGGGTCGAACGTCCCGGGATTAAAAAGATTCGCCAAACTAAACAGGTGTTGGCCGCTGTTCGAATCAGGCTTATGGTAGATATTCATCGGCCCGAACTTCAAACCAGCACATTCGGCGTGCTGCGCGATCTGCGTGCCGTGAAATTCACCGCCATCGGCGGGCACCAGATTGATAATGGCCAACACATCATAGGTTTTACAAAAGCGATCGAGCTTCCCAGCAAGTTCCTGAGCCTCGTCGAAATCATTGGAAAACTTAAATCGCCTTTTCAGCGCCTCGGACATACGTAGCACCAGTAGCGAAAATTTTGTGAGTTCAGATTCGTCGATCGGTCCGTTTTGATCGGTAAGTTGAATGGTGAGCACCAAATCCGTGTAGCGACCTCCATCGGCTTCGTCCTCAAGATTGCACCAGACGTGCGCAGGATGGCTTAGACCATATATGCGGTGAGGCTTCTCCAACAGATATTCATTTTGGCGGTACACGCTGAGTGCGGTGTCGCGCTGTATGATTTTCTTGCCGGGAATATACGCAACGAAGTCCACCTGGGGCCCTTCGCCGCGTTTGCCTTCGAGCGGGAAATCCACGGGTCCCTCGATCGGCAGACTCGCTACCTGTTCGGCGTCGACCAATTCATCGGACAATCTTGACTCGCCGCCAATATCTTCCTGCTCCGCCTCGTTGACCACTAGCGTGTCGGGCGACAATATGGGCCTCTCACGCTCTTCGGTCGTGGCATGTTCCCGGTAGTAGTCGAGTTCCGACTGGTGCACTAGTACCGGATCGTGTCCGCCCTCATCGAAATGCCGGGTCCGAGCTTCGCGTTCGCGACGTTGGCTGCTTTGGTACTTGCTAAATGAAATTAAAATTACCACTAGCAGCACTACCAGCCCTGCCAGAATCAGTGCCGTACGGATTTCCATTAGTAGTAGTTAACCACAGTTATTAGCCCGCCATCGCCACTGCGTCATTGACATCCACCGCCACGATTCGGGACACCCCCGGCTCAGCCATCGTCACTCCGATCAACACGTCTGCCGCTTCCATCGTAATCTTATTGTGGGTAATCACAATGAGTTGTGTATGTTCGGACAATGTCTTGAGTGTCTCACAGTAGCGTTCGACGTTTGCGTCATCGAGCGGCGCATCCACCTCGTCGAGCAGGCAGAATGGCGCCGGATTGAGTCGGAATAACGCAAACAATAAGGCTACCGCTGTGAGCGCTTTCTCACCGCCCGATAACAGTTGAATGATGCTATTGCGCTTGCCGGGCGGCCGCGCCATGACCGACACCCCGGTCTCCAGAAAATCGTCTCCAGTCAAGTCCAGATAGGCGCTGCCGCCACCAAACAGGCGCGGAAAGAAATCCTGAAATCCCTGATTCAGACTGTCGAACGTATCCTTAAAACGGCTTCGGGTTTCGCGGTCGATCTTGCGAATCACATTTTCGAGCGTCAGCAACGCCTGACTAAGATCGTCGTTCTGCCGATCCAGATAGCTTTTACGCTCGGACTGTTCTTCAAATTCTTCGATCGCGACCAAATTTACGGGGCCGATACGATCGATACGGCGCGTGACTTTATCGAGTTGATCGGCCAAACTCGCGGCATCGCTCTGTTCTGGTAATTCCTCTAATACCGACCGCAACTCGAAACCGCTCTGGGTCACCTGTGATTCATGATTTTCGCGGCGAATCACCAACTCCTGGCGCTCCATGCGCTGCATTTCGAGCTGACCGCGTAACTCCTCTGCGACTTGCTCACACCGCAACCGATCACGATCCATCTCCCCTAGCTCTTGCTCGGCCTGCAACACTTGGTTGCGCGCTTCCGCCAATTCCTGCTCGACCTGGACGCGTTGTTGTAAACACGATTCGAGCCGGATTCTGAGTTCCTCTTCGGGTCGATCATCGGCATCCAGGCTCGTACTCAATTCATTGAGACGTGTCGATAACGCATCCTGTTGCGCCTGCACGCGCGCGGTACCGGTACGCGCCGCCTCCAATGCGGACTCCAAGCGCTGTTGTTGCAATTCAATCTCGTGTCTCGCATCCCGGGCTTGCTCGGCGTTTTGCCGCGAGCTCTCAAGCACCGCACGCAACCGTTCCCGGTCATCCAAGAGCGTAGTGCGTTGATCAGCGTAGGAACCGGATTCTTCGGTAGCGGCGTGCAAACGTTGCTGCGCGGCCTGCAGCCCACCCCGTTCCTGACTCAGTTGGGTCTCCAGTTCACCGAGCTCAGTGCGTATCTGCTGTTGCCGGGTTCCAATCTGAGCCGCACGAGTCTCGGCGCGGCCAAGCAGGCTATGCAACTCTGTCTGGCGCGCTAATTCGGCTGTCAGCTTGCGTCGACCCGCAGCGCGCTCCTCTTCCACCGCCGCGAGCGAATCCTGCCGTTCCGATTGCTGGGTCCGCAATGTGCGAAGCTGCGTGTCTACGGTGGACAATTGCTCGGACAATTGCTCAATCTCGTGTTCGCGTGCGAGAACACCCTGCGCTTCATTCACATCCGCCGCCAAACTGATCCAATTCGGACCAATCATTGTGCCTGCACGCGTCACCGCGCATTCGTGGGGCGCGAGCTGCGGCCGCAACGCGAGGCCCTGGCGAAGATTCGCAACCGCATAAACACCCTCCAATAACGGCGCCAGATCGATACCGTCGGCCTCAATGTATTGCAACAGCATGCCAGCGTGAGCGGTCCGATCTATCGGACCTACCCCTTCTTCGATAAGAAACATTCCGAAGTCCACGGCATCGAGTTCAGCGGCAAAACGTCCGATACGATCGACACAGACTGCCGCCAACGCACCGTTGGTGACGCGGTCGACGGCGTGCTCCCAACCTGGGGTGACCCGAAGGCACGATGCCAGGCGCGGTACCGTATCCAACTGGTGCGAACGCAGCCAACTTGTCGCACGCTCATCGTTGCCACCGAGCGCGGCCGCCTGAAGTTCGTTCAAAGACCCTAGCCTCGCGCTGAGCTCCTGATGCCGATCACGCACCGCCTCGAGCTCTTGCTCGCTGTCCACTGACAACTCCCGGAGGTGCCGTAGCCGTTCATCCAACTCGTCGATCACGCGCTCGCCGCTACCGCAAACCTGATCGTGGCGCTGTACTTGCGCTCGCAGCCCATGCACATCGACAGTTGTGACTTCGTTATCCAGAGCCTTAAGTTCATCGGTGATCTGGTCGGCGCGGTTCACCAGTCGATCGACGTGCCGCTCAAGCTCAACTATGCGAGATTTCTGAACTTCGCTCTCCTGCACGGGCGTCGCGGCGCGTTCACTGAACAATTCCCAATGGGTTTGCCAATTTCGATATTCGCTTTCGGCCTGTTCGTAAGCCGACGTCCAGTGTTGCAATTTTACCGAACATTCACTCCGATTCGGAGCAATCCGGCTGATCTGCGATTCCGCGTCGGATAGACATTGTTGATCGTGGTGCCGTTGCTGTTCGAGGTCAGCCATCGCCACCACTAGGCGCTGCCGTTCTTGCTCCCGCTGTCGGCGCGTATCGGCGGCGTGCTCAATGCCTTGTTCAATCGACGCAATTTCCCCACCGACCGAGTACAAAGTACCTTGCACCTGATTAACGCCATCCTGCAATGCGGCGTGGCGGCTGCGGCCCGATTCGATATTACTTTCGACCTCACGTTGTTTGCTGATCTGAATTTGCCGATGATTTTCAACTTTGGCCAGCTCGCGATCGTATTGGCTAATGTTTTCATCCAATTGCCTCCAATGCAGCGCGCCGAGTTGCGCCTGCAACAACCGCTCCTCCTGTTTCAATATTTTGTAACGTCGGGCTGCTTGTGACTGTCGTTGCAAACGCCGCAGCAGTGCATCCAATTCGCTGCGAATATCTTCGATACGGCTTAGATTTTCACGGGTGTGGCGGATGCGGTTTTCGGTTTCGCGGCGACGATCCTTAAATTTTGAAATCCCGGCGGCTTCATCGACAAACGATCTTAGATCCTCAGGCTTGGCCTCAATGATCCGACTAACCATGCCTTGCTCAATGATCGAATACGACCTAGGTCCAAGGCCAGTGCCGAGGAATATATCGGTGATGTCGCGACGCCGGCACTTCGCCCTATTGATGAAATAGTCCGACTGGCCATCGCGCGACAACGAGCGTTTTACGGAGATTTCTGCGTACTGACCGTACGGACCGGGCGCTTTGCCTTCGCTGTTATCGAAAACTAACTCCACCGAGGCTTTGCCGACCGGATTTCGCGCGGTCGAACCATTAAATATGACGTCCGCCATACTGTCGCCGCGCAGGTTGCGCGGCGACGATTCACCCATGACCCACCGTACCGCATCGATAACATTCGATTTGCCGCAGCCGTTCGGCCCGACGATGGCAACGATACTACCGGGAACCGTGACCGTGGTTGGGTCGACAAAGGACTTAAAACCAGAAACTTGAAGGCATTTCAACTGCATATTTTCAACATCGAGCGACAGTAACCATTGATGTCTAATGCCGATCCTTGGCGACTTGGATTCTGAGCGATTGTCGTCCTACAGGGCAAGACACATGTGTTCCTTAATTAATCCGGTTGCTAGGCGGATGAATTATACTATCCGAATGCGATCACCCGAATCACTTTCTGCATAACACGATGCGAACCGGCCGTGATTCGCCGCGACCAAAATGGCATCCGCTTTCATCAGGCCGGCTGCCGTCCGCGAACTTGACGGCGTGATACTCGGGGCCGACCTATGGCGCGGCGCGGGCTACCTAGGGACGGGCATGAAGTTGCTTTTTCAACCCGGGCTACGCCGCTACGCGATGTTGCCGATCGTGATCAACATCGTAATATTCCTGGGCCTGGTGGCCGTCGCAGTCGACCTTTTCGCACTACTCGTGGATCGCTGGGTGCCGGCCGCGGACGGCGTGTGGTGGGACACCGTGAGGACGGTGCTGTGGCTAGTATTTGCGATTGGAATGGGACTGACGACCTATTTCACGTTTACCATCGTCGCCAATCTGCTCGGGGCGCCGTTTAACGGCTTGTTGGCCGAAGCCGTGGAAATCAGGCTGCGGTCGGCAACAGCGGTGCCGGCCATGTCGTTCCGGCACGTACTCAGCGAGATTCCTCGTACGCTGCGCAATGAATGCCGCAAGATCGCCTATTTTCTGGTCTGGGCGCTACCGTTGCTGGTGTTATTCGTAATCCCGGGTATAAATATCGCGGCGCCGCTGGTTTGGGCGCTATTCCTCTCTTGGATGCTCGCCGTCGAGTATCTCGATTACCCGATGGGAAATCATCGCCACGATTTGCGCAGCGTCCGAGCCTGGTTGAAGACCCGGCGTTCGCTCGCGCTTGGGTTCGGTGCCACAGTGCTCGGTGCGACACTGCTTCCGGGCTTAAATCTTATCGTCATGCCGGCCGCCGTGGCCGGCGCTACCGCGCTATGGGTAGATACCGAGCACAGCGTCAAAGCGTAAGATTATCACTCCTTGGGGACAGTCTGCTGCATCGACGGACGTCCAGAGAATTCCCCGTACCAACTCGCCAACCCTGGCCGACCGTGGCGCCAATCCTCGTCGGAAAATCGAAAATCGTCGCGGTGATCTTTCGCACATACGGCGATGTTGGTGAATACCTTAACTGCATGGTGCGATCTTCCTGCCGATCGTTTACGGCACTGGTTTATTGCGCCGCATAGGCCTTTCTGGTATAGATGCGCGCTTGGTTTTTCCGGCCCTCGGCATTTGCCCCGGGCGATTAAATGATCGGTAAGGAGTGTAACAGGATGGCTGCTACTTCGAAAAAGAAGGCGCAACCTACGTTGATTCACGGCATCAAGCCATACAAGGCTAGAAAGGCCGAGCAATTCATGGGTCCGCCTCAGGTCGCGCACTTCCGCGCGATACTGGAGGCGTGGCGTGGCGAGCTGTTCGACGAAACGTCGCGTACCGTCAACGCATTGCAGGATGAAACCGTAAATCACCCTGACCCCAACGACCGCGCCAGCCAGGAGACCGATATGTCCCTGCAGTTGCGTAATCGCGATCGCGAACGTAAGCTATTGAAAAAAATCAGCGAAACGATGTTGTCACTGGAGGGCGGGGACTACGGTTTTTGCGAAAATTGTGGCATAGAAATCGGGATTCAGCGCCTCGAGGCCCGACCGACGGCCACACTGTGCATTGATTGTAAGACTCTGGACGAAATTCGCGAAAAACAGTTGGCGTAGATCACCCGCGACCCGCGATCGCGCCACCATGGCGCCCGGGTACCGAGAAGACCCTGCTATCCCCCGTGTTCTCGCTGCTCATTCGTAACGCCACCATCGCACGTGCCGACGGTTCCACGGTGCTGGGCGATGTCGCCTGTGGCGACGGCCTCATTCAACGAATCGACTCCAGTATCGATGCCGACGCGGGCGACAGCATTGATGCCAACGGTATGTTGCTACTGCCGGGCGCCATTGACCCACAAGTGCATTTCCGCGACCCCGGCGCACCCCATAAAGAGGACCTCGGCAGCGGCTCGCGGGCCGCCGTCAAAGGCGGGGTAACGAGCTTCTTGGAGATGCCCAACACCAACCCGCCCACCGTGTCACAGGACGCCTTGGACGCGAAGCTGCACCGCGCAGCGCAAGTTTGCGTGGCCAATTATGGGTTTTTTATCGGCGCGACACCGGACAACCTCGACGCAATAAATACCGCTGGCCCAGCCTGCGGCATAAAGATATTTATGGCCTCCAGCACCGGTTCCTTGTTGGTAGACAAAGCCGACGACCTGGAGCGAATTTTCGCAAATGGTGACCGCTTAATCGCCGTACACGCCGAAGACGAGGCGCGGATAAATGCACGCCGTGTGCAATATGCCGATACGGCCACGCAGGTACAGATGCATTCGGTAGTACGGGACCGGGAATGCGCGCTGCTCGCCACCGAACGAGCGCTTGCGTTGTCGGAACGTTATGAGCGCCGCCTACACATCCTGCATCTTTCGACCGCCAATGAAGTGGCACTACTGCGACAACGCAAACCGGACTGGGTCAGCGCCGAAGCGATCCCCAATCACCTATTATTGAACGAATCGGATTACATGCGGTTGGGTTCGCGAGTCCAGATGAATCCACCGATCCGTACTGCGGACGACAACGCAAGCCTGTGGCAGGGGTTACATGATGGGATCCTCGATTGCATCGCGACCGATCACGCCCCCCATACATTGCAGGAGAAAGAAGCGCCGTACCCACAATCCCCGGCCGGTATGCCAGGTGTCGAAACGTCTTTGCCACTGCTACTGACCGAGATGGCGTCCGGCCGCTGTACATTAAGCGAAATACAACGTTGGATGTGCACCGGGCCGGCACGTATTTATCAGATCCCCAACAAAGGTGTGCTGGAAACGGGATGGGATGCTGATCTTACCTTGGTCGATATGGACAACTACCGCACCGTTCACGACCTCGATATGTTTACTCGGGCGGGCTGGACCCCGTTTGCGGGAAGACGACTAACGGGATGGCCCCAGCATACGGTAGTCGGTGGCCACGTCGTCTATAGTGAAGGCCAAATCATTCCGGGTGTAACGGGTCGTGCACTAACGTTTGAATAACCCGTAAGCGTGGCCGCTGCATTCGCTCCCGCCTGGTGGTGTCGTGGACCCCACTGCCAAACGCTGTGGCCGTATTTGTTTCGCTACACGCCGCGGCCACGCTACCGGCGCGAGCGTATCGAACTTAGCGATGGCGACTTTATAGATATCGATTGGCACGGGCCGCGCGGTGCTGACCTGATCTTAGTTTTGCACGGTCTAGAGGGCGGTTCGCAATCGCATTATGTACGCGGACTATGCGGCGCGGCGGCGGCTCACGGTATGGAGTGTGCCGTCATCCACTTTCGCGGCTGCAGCGGCGAGCCCAATCGATTGGCCCGTAGCTATCACGCCGGTGACACTGGCGACCTTGAGTCCGTATTAGGTCGACTTCAACAGCGCGAACCGCGACGCAAAATTTCCGCGGTCGGTTACTCGCTCGGTGGCAATGTACTGTTAAAGTGGCTCGGGGAGACCGGTTCGTGTCGCCTCGCGCGCGCCGCGGCGGTATCGGTTCCGTATAGTCTCGCAGACAGTGCGCGATGCCTAGAGCACGGCGCGTCACGGCTCTATCAATACCGATTAGTCTGGCGTATGCGGCGTTCGGTGCGGCGTAAATTCGCGCGAATAACGTCGCCAATCGATCTGACCGAGCTCGATCGTGCACGTACCTTTTGGGAATTCGACGAACTCGTCACCGCACCGCTGCACGGCTTTGCGAGCTGCGCCGACTACTACGAACGTTCGAGTTGCGGGCAGTTTCTCACCGCAATCCGGACACCGACATTGCTGATTCACGCTCGCGACGACCCGTTTATGAGCACGCAGAATATTCCCGACGAGTCGGCGCTTCCGACCAATGTGACATTGGAAGTCAGCGACACCGGAGGTCATGGTGGATTCGTGACCGGCCGCGCACCGTGGCGGCCCCGTTATTGGTCGGAGTTGCGGGTAATCGAGTACTTGACTACTTCGGAACCGGACTGACCCGGTACCTTTACTTAAGACCGACGGCGTTCATAAACAAGCACTAGGCTCGTCCCGATACCCCACAGGTCCGTGTTTCCATGGAAACGTACTACGCAGCCTCTTCGACGGCTTTCATACTGAGGCGAATTCGGCCTTGCTTATCCACCTCCAGCACTTTGACCTTTACCACCTCGCCTTCGCTGAGTTTATCGCTGACGTTCTCGACTCGCTCGTTGGATATTTGCGAGATATGCACGAGTCCGTCGCGGCCCGGTAGAATATTCACGAAGGCACCGAAGTCCATGAGTTTGACAACCTTACCCTCGTAAATCGTTCCGACTTCGACATCTGCCGTGATTTGCTCGATGCGGCGACAGGCCTCTTTACCGCCCGCGCTGTCGACCGATGCAATCTTAATGGTGCCATCGTCATCGATATCAATCGTCGCGCCGGTCGCCTCCGAAATCGCACGGATCGTCGATCCGCCTTTGCCGATTACGTCGCGAATCTTTTCTGGGCTGATCTTGATGGTAATAATACGCGGCGCGTATTCCGACATTTCGGTCCGCGGCGCATCGATCGCCTTTGCCATCTCGCCGAGAATATGTAACCGCGCGGTCCGTGCTTGCTGCAGCGCCTGTTCCATAATCTCCTTGGTGATGCCGTCGATTTTGATGTCCATTTGCAACGCAGTCACACCATCCGGCGTTCCCGCCACTTTGAAATCCATATCGCCAAGGTGGTCTTCATCGCCGAGGATATCGGTCAGGATCGCAAAATCGTCTTGCTCTTTGATGAGCCCCATCGCAATCCCGGCCACCGGCGACGAGATGGGCACGCCGGCATCCATCAATGCAAGACTCGCGCCGCACACCGTGGCCATCGAACTGGAACCGTTGGATTCGGTAATCTCGGAAACAATACGAATCACGTACGGAAACTCCTCCATGTTCGGCAATACCGCTGCGACAGCACGCTTGGCCAAACGGCCATGACCAATCTCACGGCGTTTTGGAGACCCGACCCGACCGGTTTCACCGACGCTGTACGGTGGGAAGTTGTAATGCAGTAGAAAGGGGTCGCGATACTCGCCTTCCAGTGCATCGATAATCTGCGAATCGCGTGCGGTGCCAAGGGTCGTGACGACCAGTGCCTGGGTTTCACCGCGGGTGAAACTGGCGGAACCGTGGGTACGCGGGAAGATACCCGTTTCGATCGTAATGGGGCGAACGGTCTGCGTATCGCGCCCGTCAATGCGGGGCTCGCCATCGATTATCTGTCTACGGACGACGTGTTTTTCAACGCTTTTGATGGCCGATTTGATTTCATCGACGACGCCAGATTCCGAATCGTCATCGGTCAATTGCGCGAGCACCCGCTCGCGGACTTCAGCGAGTCGATCCTGGCGCTGCATTTTGTCGGCAATGCGGTACGCAACAGCGACTTCATCGCCGATGATGTCTGTGACCCGATCGGATAGCTCCGTGTTATGCTCCGGCGCGGTCCAATCCCACGGTTCGCGGCCGACTTCCTGGCCCAATTCGCGAATCGTGTTGATCGCCACCTGCATTTGTTCATGGCCGAACAACACGGCGCCGAGCATCTGTGCTTCACTCAGCTGCTGCGCTTCGGATTCCACCATCAATACCGCGGATTCGGTACCTGCGACCACCAGATTCAGCTTTGACTGATCGACAAGTTCGCTGGCGGACGGATTTAACACGTACTCACCATCGATAAAGCCGATCCGTGTCGCGCCGAGCGGACCGTTAAACGGGATTCCGGATATTGCCAATGCCGCCGAGGTGCCTAGCATCGCCAGTATGTCCGGATTGATTTCCGGATCCACCGATAGGACCGTAGCAACTACTTGAACTTCGTTGAAAAAACCCTTAGGAAACAAGGGCCTGATCGGGCGATCGGTCAACCGACAAGTGAGGATGGCTTTCTCCGAAGGACGGCCCTCGCGCTTAAAAAAACCGCCGGGAATACGGCCGGCGGCATAGGTGCGTTCTTCGTAGTCGACGGTTAGCGGCAAAAAATCCGCACGCCGTGCGTTTTTGTTCCCCACTACTGTTACCAGCACTGTGGTGTCGCCCATACTGGCCAGCACCGCACCCGATGCCTGCCGTGCTATTCGGCCGGTCTCCAACTTAACTTCATGTCGACCGTATTGAAAGGTCTTTACGGCATGCTTCACAAATTATTCCTCGTAGCGGGTAATGCCCGCCCAGATGCGTTTGCTATTTGCGCAATCCGAGCCGGCTGATCAATGTTCGATATCGCTCGATATCGGCATTTCTGAGGTAATCGAGGAGCTTGCGACGGCGATTGACCAATCGCAATAAGCCCTGACGGGAATGATGATCGTGGGAGTGAGCCTTGAAATGGGACGACAAGTCCTGAATACGAGCAGTCATCAGCGCTACCTGTACTTCCGGCGAGCCGGTGTCGCTATTCGCAACGCGGTAGTCGGTAACAATATTCGCTTTATCCTCGGCATTTAACGCCATATCAATCCTCACACACAATTCATAATTATCGCAAAAAAAATAGCCTACCCGCGCCGCTGCATTAGCGCCCGGTTTGAAGCCCGCGTATTCTAACCATCTACCCCACTAGCCACAACCGGCGGAACGGCCATGAAACAATCGTTTTGGCGCAACCCGGCCGTCCTCCAGCACGGTGCCGACACCGAGAAATCCGGCGCCTTGGGAGTACAACCGAACCCAACCGGATTCGGGCACGTCCGCGGCGCGCACGGCCTGCCCGCGACACAGATAAAACGCAGCATCCACCGACAACTCCACCGCCGGGATATGGGTCAGCCCTTGGTCCCCGGTCAATAGATCCGTGCGGCGTTCGACCGCTCCCGGACGCTGCCGTAGCGCCTCGAGAGTCACCGCAGCCGCGACATCGAAGCCCCCCACCCCGGTGCGACGTAGTGCTGAGACATGGCCGCCACAGCCGAGGTAGTCGCCGAGGTCGTGGGCCAGGCTGCGCACATAGAATCCACTTGAGCAATGAATCGTTACATCGAACTCCCGGTCGAAAAAGCGCTCAAGCTCGCTGTTGTAGACCACCACCCGGCGCGGTTCGCGTTCCACGCTGATCCCCTGGCGCGCCAGCTTATACAATGGTTGACCTTGGTGTTTCAACGCCGAGAACATCGGCGGGATCTGCTCGATCTCACCGCGGAAACTCGCCAGCGCGTTTTCGACCTGCGCCGCAGTCACGGCAACATCACGGGTTTCGATAACCTCACCCTCGCTATCGCCGGTCGTGGTGGTTTCACCGAGCCGAATTCGCGCCCAGTAGCGTTTGTCTGCACCCAATAAAAATCTTGATATCTTAGTGGTGTCGCCAAAACACAACGGCAAGAGTCCCGTCGCGATGGGGTCAAGGCTACCGGTATGACCGGCCTTACGGGCAGCGAGCAGATGTTTGGCCTGCTGTAATGCACCGTTCGAGGTCACGCCCACTGGCTTATCTAATAACAAGATACCGTGGACATCGTCGCGTCCATGCTGTGGCTTGCTCATGGTGCGCTCATCGCGATTCCGGCGTCGACGATATCGCCTCGTCGATAAGGCTGGACAACGCTATCCCACGCTCGACGCTGCTGTCGTAGCGAAATCGTAACTCCGGCGTAACCCGTAAGCTCAGCCGTTGTGACAGTAGGTGACGGAGATATCCCGAAGCGCGATCGAGTCCTGCCATAAGCTCGCGATGCTCGGGATCTTCTTCGATCTTGGTGACGAAAACGGTGGCGAGCTTCAGATCGCGGGTCACCTCGATGTCGATAATGGATACGCGGCGCAGACGCGGGTCATCGATTTCGCTGACCAACAACGTCGCCAATTCGCGGTGCAACAGCTCGCCCACCCGCCGGGTTCGATCTACTTCAGGGTTCATGGCCGCAGGAGGGGTCGCTACAACGATTGTTGGACTTCAACCGTCTCGAATATCTCGAGTTGGTCGCCTACCTTCACATCGTTGTAGTTCTTGATGCCGATCCCGCATTCGAATCCGGCCTTTACCTCCGCGGTATCCTCTTTAAAGCGGCGCAATGAATCGATAGCGCCTTCGAATATCACCACATTATCCCGCAGCACGCGTACCGGACGGTTACGCTTCACCATGCCGTCGGTCACGTAGCACCCGGCAATAGCACCGATTTTGGGTATCCGGAAGACATCTCGCACATCGACGTTTCCAATTACGGTTTCTTTGATCTCTGGCTTCAGCAACCCGGACATAGCGGCTTTTACTTCGTCGACGACGTCATAGATAACATTGTAATAACGCACATCGACGCCTTCCGATTCGATAAGACGGCGCGCGGCAGAGTCGGCACGAACATTAAACGCAATCACGATAGCCTGTGATGCGACCGCGAGATTTACGTCGGATTCATTGATACCGCCCACCATACCGTGAACAACACGCACCTTGATGTCATCGCGCGACAGCTTCTCCAGCGCATCGGTTAGGGCCTGTATCGAACCCTGCACATCTGTCTTAATTAACAGATTCAGGGTAGCGCTCTCGCCTTCGCCCATCTGTCCAAACACGTCCTCTAATTTCGATTGCTGTTGCCGTGCGAGTTTGACCTCTTTGAATTTACCCTGGCGATACAGCGCGATTTCACGTGCCTTGCGCTCATCGACAACCGTCAAGACTTCATCACCGGCAACCGGTACCCCGGATAAACCCTGAATTTCGACCGGGGTCGACGGTCCTGCGTCCTTGACCGGCTGTCCGCGCTCGTCGGTCATGGCCCGCACCCGGCCACTCTCGCGACCGGCCAGGATGATGTCGCCTTTTTTCAATGAACCACTCTGCACCAATATCGTCGTCACTGGCCCGCGCCCTTTATCGAGCCTTGCCTCAACGACGACGCCGGCGGCCGGCCCGGTCGCGACCGCGTTAAGATCCAGCAACTCTGCCTGCAGCAAGACCTGATCCAACAACACATCGATACCCTCGCCGGTTTTTGCCGATACCGGCGCCATCAACGTATCGCCACCCCACTCCTCGGGGATGACTTCGTGGCTCGCCAACTCCTGTTTTACGCGGTCGATGTCAGACTCAGGTTTGTCGATTTTATTAATGGCCACTACGATTGGTACGCCGGCCGTGCGCGCATGCCGAATGGCCTCGACGGTTTGTGGCTTCGCGCCGTCATCGCCGGCTACCACCAGGATCACCAAATCGGTGGAATTCGCACCCCGCGCCCGCATCGCCGAAAATGCCTCGTGCCCGGGAGTATCCAAAAACGTGATCACACCCTTTTCGGTTGTTACCCGGTACGCACCGATATGCTGGGTGATACCGCCGGCCTCTCCCGCCGCAACCTTGGACTTACGAATATGGTCGAGCAGTGAGGTTTTGCCATGATCGACATGCCCCATCACCGTAACCACAGGCGGTCTTGGTCTGACTTCAGCGTCAACATCGACGGCCTGGGCGTCAATCATCAGTGCTTCCGGATCCTCCGCCACCGCGGCAACCGCGGTATGACCCATCTCCTCCAGCACCAGCGTCGCCGTATCCTGATCCAATACCTGATTGATCGTCACCATCGTGCCCATTTGCATCAGCACTTTTATGACTTCCGCCGCTTTCACCGAGATCGCTTGCGCTAATTCAGCAACAGAAATGGTTTCAGGGATCGACACCTCGCGAACCAATGGGGCAGTCGGTTTTTCGAACGCGTGCTGGCTCGTGGTCGAGGTCTGAACCTTCTGCGGCCTACGCGCCGGTCGCGCCTTACGGCGCCCCTTCTTACCGGCCGCTACGTGCAGTTCATCGCGGCGCCGTTTACCCCGACCGCCACGGTCGTTGCGGTCGGTCTCAGTTTTAGCGGGTTCCTTCGGCACCGCCGGCACAGTGGTCTCGACAACCGGCTCGGTGGCTGGCTCCAACGCAGTCGGCTCGACTGGCACCCCCGGCTCAACCGTTGCCGCATCTGCTTCCAGCACCGCTTCAGCATCCACGGTTTCCAAATCGACAACCGGTTCGAGCGTTGCGCCGGTTTCGGTCGCCGCGTCCTCGACGACCGCTTCCTCAACCTCGCGCGGTGGCGCGGCCGCCGCTTCCGCGGCCTGTTGTTCGGCTTTCTTCGCTTCGGCTTCTGCCTCCGCTACGGCGTCGGCCTCGCGTTGTTGCTCGTCCAATACGCTACGACGCACAAAGGTACGTCGCCTACGTACTTCGACGTGGATCGTACGGGAAGTCCCAGTACGGGAGGTTTGCCGAATCTGGTTCGTGGTTTTTTGCCTCAGCGTGATTCGGCCGCCCTGTTGGGCGGCGCCGTTGCCACTTTTGTTGTTACGCAAAAAATCCAGCAGCGTGACTTTCTCGTCATCGCTCAATACGCCGGCCAACGACTTGTCGCCAATGCCCGCCTCACCAAGCTGTTGGATAAGCTTTTCGGTGCTAACGCCGATTTGCTCGGCAAAATTCTTAATGGTTACTTCCGCCATATGCCCTCCCGATCACCGTTGCCTGATCGGTCGCGTCATTATTGGTTGGCCTCTTCCGCAAACCACGGGGCCCGGGCTGTCATGATCAGCTCCCGCGCCCGCGCGTCTTCAATGCCCTCGATTTCCAGAAGCTCATCTACGGCCGATTCCGCCAACGCTTCCATATTCTTGATGCCGTGGCTCGCCAACAAGAACGCGGTGTCGTTGTCCATGCCGTCCATTTCCAACAAGTCCAGCTCGGGTTCAGCCATTTTCAACTGTTCTGCCTTGGCAATCTCCCGCACCAGCAACCCGTCTTCGGCACGGCGACGCAGTTCATCGACAAGATCGTCGTCGAATTCTTCAACCTCCAACAACTCGGTGCGCGGTACATATGCGACTTCCTCGAGCGATGTAAAACCTTCTTGAACGAGAATAATCGCAACATCTTCGTCGACATCTAGTTGCTCAATGAGTCGATCGCGGATTTGAGTGTTCTCGTTTTCTGCTTTTTCCGTCGCATCTTTGTCGGTCATGATATCCAGTTCCCAGCCCGTTAACTCCGACGCGAGCCGCACATTCTGACCGCCACGGCCGATGGACTGCGAAAGTTGTGCCTCATCCACCACCACGTCCATGCTTTGCGCTTCTTCATCGACGACAATGGATTCCACCTCCGCCGGCGCCAATGCGTTGATGACAAATTGGGCGGGATCGTCGGACCATTTAATGATATCGACCCGCTCTCCGGCGATTTCGTTGGATACACTCTGCACGCGCGAACCCCGAATACCCACGCAGGCACCGACCGGATCGATCTTCGGATCCATCGACCGGACGGCAATCTTGGCTCGCAATCCGGGATCTCGGGCCGCACCCAGAATCTTGATCATTCCTTCGCCGGCTTCCGGCACTTCCAGCTTGAATAACTGCACCAAAAGATCCGGGCTGACTCGGTTCAAAAACAATTGCGGCCCTCGTGGCACCGGTCGCACGTCTTCCAATAGGGCACGAAGACGATCGCCAGGACGCAGCCCCTCACGCGGGATCATGACGCTACGGTGCAGCAGCGCTTCGGCACCGCCGAGATCAATAATCGCGTCCCCGCGCTCCACCCGTTTCACCACCCCGGTCACCATTTCGCCTTTGCGCGGCAAGTACTCTTTGACGATCTGTTCTCGCTCGGCCTCACGCACTTTCTGCATGATCACCTGTTTCGCGGCCTGGGCGGCGATGCGCCCAAACTCTACAGGTTCCAGGGGCTCTTCAATGATGTCGCCGACTTCGATATCGACATGCTCTTTGCGAGCCTCTGATAAAGGCACTTGATGGGCCGGAAATTCGATTTCCTCGTCATCATCGATAATTTCCCACTGCCGAAACGTATCGTAATCACCGGTATCACGGTGAATCGACACCCGTGCCTCGATGTCTTGTTCGTGGCGTTTACGGGTTGCGGTGGCGAGCGCAGCCTCGATTGCCTCGAAGATGATCTCCTTATCCAGGCTCTTCTCACGACAGACGACGTCCGCCATCAACAAGATGTCATTATTGGTCATGCTAGCTCTCCTCCACTACTTTCACACTTTTCAAACCTAATCCGTCGGTGCCTCAGGCGATCTTGATGTCAGGCTTCAAGCGCGCCTTATCAACATCCGCTAACGGCAAATCGTACACTTCCCCGTCGACCTCCACGGACACCTGCCCGTCCCGTACCGCTACCAACACACCCAAAAACCGCCGTCGGCCAAGCAGATGAACCGACGTCTCAACTTTTACCCGTTCTCCAATCACGCGCCGAAAATGCTCAGCGCTAACCAATGGCCGCTCGATTCCCGGCGATGAAACCTCCAGCGTGTAGTGCCCGGATATCGGGTCCTCTACATCTAATACCGCACTCACTTGCCGGCTCACGATGGCGCAATCGTCCAGCGTGATGCCGCCCGGTGCGTCGATAAACGCCCGCAACACAGCGCTGCGGCCCTGTCCGGCCAATTCGGTCGCGATAAGCTCATAACCCATCGACTCCACCACTGGCTCAAGCAAGCGCTGCAAGCGCAATTCGTTCGTTCGCATCGTCAGCGCTCCGGCCTATCATTTCCGCCAAATACCGGCCGATAAATTCCACCGAATCAACACACCTATTGCCCCGGCGTAGCCATCCGCCGGGCGCGGTGCAATCCCAAGCCACTAAACACAAAACCCCGCTTAGTGCGGGGTCGTAGCGTCACCTCCTGACAATATTGGTAGCGGGGGTAGGATTTGAACCTACGACCTTCGGGTTATGAGCCCGACGAGCTGCCAGACTGCTCCACCCCGCAGTAACCGGCGGAGTGTAACCCGTCCACCGCGTCGGATTCAAGACGAAGTCTTTTCCAATACAACTGACGTGCCTAGACGCGCCATGGTCTCCAACACCTCATCACTGGAATAGGAAGTATCCGGGGTATGAATAAACAGGCTAAGGTGGGCGTGGTTAAAGTCCCGGTGATGCTCTAGCCGGACACTGCCGGGGGGTATTGGTGCTGATCACCGTCAAACGTATCCCTGCCTGGCCTAGAAACTCGCCAACAGACCGGCTGTCAAATAACCTGCCGTTGTGCGCTTGCTGCCCTTTCTCTAATGGATCCACCCGAGAACCGACAAAGTGCACGCGTCGATCGAGGTTACAGTGCACATGGTGTTCACAATGATACTGTGCCGTGTCGGCGTCGCGCCGGTCACGATTGACGGCAGGTTGGCGTAAGTTTCACTGGGAAAACAGCAGCGAAAATTCTCAAAGTTGTCACCATGTGCTTGGAAACGAAACAGGTTCTGCATTAACTCTTCGGTAATCATTTCGGGACGAAGACTGTCGGAACCAGCAAGCGGAGATTTCGTGAGTATGGGATCCCTATCCGCGAGTGCTCAAGTTCGCCATCAAGGTAGTTGGGTTTTCGATTTTCATGATCAATTGGGCGCTACAAGTCAAAGCGATACGTCAACTTTTCCGAGTTTGCTTTCCGCCCACCGTGTAAGCCGGAGGATCGGATAACAGTACAAAAAGTACATCAGCGCGACCAAACCGTATATCACCAGGAGAAAGCTGGGATGACGTTGTGCCGCATGTTCCCCTGCGCGTACCAGTTCTGTGATACCGATCACTGAGACAATAGATGTCCCTTTGATAATGATGACGTAGATGCCCCCCATCGGCGGAATCATCATCTTGACCGCTTGCGGCAACACGATATGGCGCAAACACTGTAGTTTCGTCATGCCGACTGACCGAGCAGCCTCAGTCTGACCCCGGGGCACCGCTTCTATGGCGGCGCGTACGATCTCAGCGACGTAGGTCGATGTGTACAGACTCAGAGCAATGATCGCGCCGGCGAACGCCTCGAATTGCAGCCACGCAATTTTTGTTTCCGGCAGCAAAAAGTAGACAACGTAGAGATGCACCAAAAACGGCGTACCCCGCAGGACATGAATATATCCACCGAGTACCAGCGACAGGATCGGTACTTTTTCCGCGCGCACCATTCCGACGATGAACCCGATGAGGCTGCCTATAACAATCACAATGAACGAGATCTGGATGGTGATCCACAGGCCTTCCACAAGAAACGGCATGGTGGAGCGAATTACGTCAAACATCCTTTCGCCTCCTCACGCATAGGCGCCACCCAGTTTTCGTTGCGCGTAGCTGGATAACAGGAACATCAGATAATAAATTCCCAAATAACCAGCCGCGACGGTCAGAAACGCCTCATTCGGCATCAACCGTTCGTTGAGAACAGTTAGGCCTGCGCCAAACAGTTCGAACACGCCAATAAAGCTCACCAACGAACTGTCCTTGATAAGCACGGCAGTTTGCCCCAGAAGCGGCGGCACCACCCGGGCCACTGCTTGGGGCAGGATGACGTAACGCATGCGCTGTATGTAATTCATGCCGACCGACATCGCCCCTTCGATCTGTCCGCGTTCAATGGACTCGATGCCGGCACGAATGATCTCGCTCATAAACGCGCCGGCGTTGAACCCCAGAGCGATTATTCCGCCCTCCAGCTCAGTGAGCCGCCGGTCTAGGAGCGGCAGCGCCGGGAGTGCAAAGTAGATGAGGTAAATCTGAACTAGCAGCGGCGTCGAACGGATTACCGAAATGTAACCGCCAGCAATATTGCGCAGGACGGCACTTGCGGACACGCTCATGAGGGCAGTAAGCGTGCCGATGATCAGGGACAATACTAGCGCGACCAAGGATATCTCCATGGTCGACAGAACGCCTCGCCCAAACTCCGGCAGGAACTGCGCTACGACACGGTAATTATAGAAGTCGAGTATCCAGTCCATACTTGGAATGCACTCGGCCAACAAAAATCCTCAGGGCTTCGTTTGCTGCGGCGATGCCCCGAGGATTTACAATTAGAAACGGTGTGGTTCTAGTGGTCTTTCTTCCAGCCTGGCCCGCGCATCCAGTAATTGGCCAATTCATCCAAACGCCCGTCATTTCGTATCAGCATGAAATAGTTATCCATCCACCGCAGTAGATGTGTCTCCTCAGGCAAGGTTGCAAAACTCAGCGGCCAGCTTTTGGGCGCACCTTCAAGAACATGAAAGTCCGGATATTCAATCATGTAACCAGCTGCAGACGCCTGATCATTGATGCCTGCGTCCACCCGGTCCGCGGACACTGCCTGGGCGACAGCCGCCCCGCCGCCAGCAAATTCCTTAATTTCAGCCGCCGAACATTTTTGTTTGAGCAAGCCGACATTACTGCTGCCCTGGACGACGCCAACGGATACGCCGGCCTGACAGGTGTCTTGCCACTTCACAAAAGATTTGGCTTTTTTTGAATAGATCACCACGTCGCTGTACAGGTACGGCTCGGTAAAGCTTAATACCAGAGTCCGTTTTGCGTTGGGTGTCATGTCAGCGGCAAGAAAGTGCGCTTTACCGGAATTTACGGCGGGTATCAGCCCTTTCCAGTCGTAGTCGAGCAACTTAAGCTCTACGCCCATGTCCTCGGCCATCATTTTGACGAGTTCTACCGCAAAGCCGGTACGTTCGCCGTTCTTATCCACGAAACTGACCGGCGGTCCCTGGGTCTGCACCGCAACTCGCAGTTCGCCCTGTTTTACAATGTCGTCGACTACATCTGCACTGGCCACGTTCACGGCTGCCAATAGCAACCCGAACAAGGTGCCGGCAATACCGAACCGTTTCTTTGAAATTGTCATTTCTCTTTCCTCCAAGTGTGTTGAATCCAGCAGGTTGCTGAAAAATCGTAGTGAACAAATATCGCACAAATTAACGGTGTTCATACTCATTGCAACTGGTGAAGAACGCTTTTTCGCATTGTTTTCACAACCACCCGAGACCTTGATACGCAACTCGTCAGGTGATGCAGATCACATAACGAATCCTTGTGGTCTCAGCCCTACGGTCATCACGCATATTCTACATTAATCTGGTCTCGTCCACAGATTACAATATTTGACGCAAGAAGGTTTTCAGGCGCTCTTCTTTAGGGCTCTCAAAAAAACCTTCTGGATCGCCTTCCTCTATGAGTTTGCCCTGGTCCATGAATAACATGCGGTTTGCCGCTTTGCGGGCGAAGCCCATCTCGTGGGTCACCACGACCATGGTTAAGCCCTCGGAGGCCAATTCCTCCATCAACTCAAGCACACCGCCTACGGTCTCTGGATCCAGCGCCGAGGTGGCTTCATCGAACAACATTATTTTCGGGTCCATGGCAAGCGAACGGGCAATGGCCACACGCTGCTGTTGGCCACCCGAAAGTTGACTGGGATAACTGTTGCTCATTGCGCCAATCCCGACTCGTTCCAGAAAGCGGTCAGCGTTTGCTTCGGCCTTTTCCCGGGAGCGTTTCAGCACCACGGTTTGTGGCAGCGTGACGTTTTCCCGTGCGGTCTTGTGCTGAAACAAGTTGAAGTGTTGAAACACCATGCCGACGTGTTGGCGTAGTAGGTTCATATTGGTTTTGGCATTGGTGATCTCAACATCGTCGACGAATATCTGGCCGCTATCGACGGTCTCCAGGCCGTTAAGAGTACGCAGCAGCGTGCTCTTGCCTGAGCCGCTGGGTCCGATGACCACCAGCACCTCGGCCTTGTCGACATGGTTGGTGACGTTCTGCAGGGCGTTGACGGGCGCGCGGCCCGGAATGGAAAACGTTCTGGAAATGTTTTCGATTTTCACGATGGCCTGTGACTTAACCATGAGCGTCGATTTCCTGTTACGGGCGAGATTGCAGCAACAATGTTATTTTACCCTG
>CAXMMZ010000241.1:0-3335 GCA_964194565.1 Arenicellales bacterium | reverse complement strand
CTTTCTCACAGTTTTCCGGTGATGCCGTGTATAAGCGGGCGGTGGTGTACGCATGGCCAATATCACCACAGCGGTGGTCTCGATATCCGATGCGAATTTCGGCGTTTAGGAGCTATCCGCGCTTACCGCATGACGGTTGTTTTGTGGGCCCCGCAACCGTGATAATTCGTGGCATCAACTCTCTGAGCCATAGAGATCACAAAATGTCGGCAATTGTCATCGAGAGTCGATATCACTGATAGTGCGAGTATTGAAGCGATGTATAAAAAAGTGGATAAAGTCGGTCAAAAACTGTGAACTTACACGTCAAAATCTGGCGCGGAAAAGACGACGGTCGACTGCAAAGTTACGAAGTGCCAATGCGCGACAACCAAACGGTGTTGGATATCATCACCGAGGTGCAACGCAAGCATGAGCCTGCACTCGCGTATCGATTTTCGTGCCGGGTCGGTGTCTGCGGATCCTGCGCGATGACGGTGAACGGTAAACCCCGTTGGACATGCCGCACCCACGTGAAAGACGTGGTAGGCAAAACCAACGATGCACCCGCAGCGCCAATAATAACAATAGAACCGCTGCGAAGCCTGCCAATAATAAAAGACTTGGTATGCGATCTCACTCCGTTCTTCGAGAAGTGGCAACGGGCAGGTGGAACGTTTGCTGCCACGGCGACGCGGCGCGATCCGCCACGCCGAATTGATCCGCAAAACGATGCGCGGCGTGCCGCCAATGCCGCGATCGAGTGTATCAATTGTGCTGTGTGTTACAGCGCCTGTGATGTGGTGGCGTGGGATCCGAACTACGTCGGGCCGGCCGCGTTGAATCGAGCCTGGACGCTAATCAATGACGAACGTCATGCTGAGCGAAAGACCACGCTCGATAAAGCCTTGGCTGTAGGCGGTTGCACGTCATGTCACAGCCAAGGGAACTGCACGCGTTCCTGCCCGGTGGAGTTGAGCCCCGCAGAAAGTATTGCGGGCTTGAAGCGCGCTGCGTTTTTTGGAATTCCTCGAATTAGATAACCAGATAATGCATCGGTACTTGTTTCTCGCGCAACGCCTGTCGGCCTTGTTGCTGGCACCGCTTGTCGTTGCTCATATTGCGTTGATTATCATTGCGGTGCGCAATGGATTAACGGCTGAAGAGATATTATCCCGCACCCGCGGTAGTATCGTCTGGGCCGTGTTTTACGGAGCATTCGTTATCGCTGCCGCCGTCCATGCGCCGATCGGCATCCGCACTATCCTCAACGAATGGACTCCACTGAACGGTAACGTTGCCAATGTTGTTGCGGTTGCATTCGCACTCGCTGTGCTTGTGTTGGGATTGCGCGCTGTTGTTGCCGTTACTGGTTGACACCATGAACCCGCTGCATACTCATAAATCCTACGTTGCATTTCTCGGGCATCGTTTATCCGGAATTGCGCTCGCGATATTTTTGCCCATTCATTTTGTGGTTCTCGGTTTTGCGTTGCGTGGCGCCGAGAACCTCGAGCGGGTATTGGTGTTTACCGATCTTGCAATCGTAAAGTTTGCCGAATGGGGATTGGTGATACTGCTGTCCATCCATCTGTTGTTCGGTGTTCGCGTGTTGATGCTTGAGCTTATGAAATGGCCAGATCGGGCGGATCCGCGAAGTGGTTGGATTGTTCCGAGTGTAATTGCCGCGTTGGCGATTGGCTTGGTGTTTCTATTGCAGTTGTAAACAATGCATATCGACCGACACAAGACCGATATCTTGATTCTCGGATCGGGCGGCGCCGGTCTGTTTGCCGCATTGCACGCAAAGCAATCCAAACCGGATCTCAAAGTGACGATCGCCGTTAAAGGCTTGCTCGGTAAGAGCGGCTGCACGCGTATGGTGCAGGGCGGCTACAACGTGGCAATCGCCGAGGGCGATTCGATAGAGAAGCATTTCATGGATACGATCGTGGGCGGTAAGTGGCTGCCGCAACAAGATCTTGCATGGAATCTTTGCGTTAAAGCCGTCGAACGCATCCAGGAACTTGAGAACGAGTTGGGTTGCTTCTTTGATCGAAATGCCGACGGAACATTACATCAAAAGGCGTTTGCGGGTCAGACTTTTGACCGTACCGTACACAAGGGCGATCTGACCGGAATCGAGATTATCAACCGTTTAATGGAGCAAGTACGGGCGCTCGATGTCGAAAAACTCGAGGAGCATCGCGCGATCGAATTGATTCCGGCCGCCGATGCTTCGGGGATCGGCGGTGTATTGATGATCGATGTCCGTACCGGACGATATCGATTCGTGCAGGCCAAGGCCGTGTTGCTGGCAACGGGTGCAGGGCCGAGCATGTACCTCTATCACACACCGTCCGGCGACAAAACCTGCGACGGTCTTGCGATGGCGTTGCGCTATGGCCTGAAACTGCGCGATATGGAGATGGTGCAGTTCCATCCCACCGGCTTGCTCGGAGGGCCGGCGACGAGAATGACCGGCACTGTGCTCGAGGAAGGTATGCGCGGCGCCGGCGGTTATTTGCTAAATGGTGCCGGTGAGCGATTTATGACGCGCTATCACGAACATGGCGAGCGTGCCACGCGCGACATCGTTTCACGTGGCATCTACGCCGAGATGCGTGCCGGCAACACCACGCCGATGGGCGGCGTTTACATCGAGATGGCGCACCTCGGGCCCGACAAGGTCGCGGCGCAGTTTCCGGGTATGGTGAATCGTTGTCGTGACTGCGGTTTTGATCTGGCCGGCGGCCGCGTTGAGGTGGTGCCCACCGCCCACTATATGATGGGTGGTGTCGAATTCGGCATCGATTGCGCTACCGAATCACCCGGACTCTATGTCGCGGGTGAAGACGCCGGCGGCGTCCACGGCGCCAATCGTCTTGGCGGCAACGGTGTTGCGAATTCTACGGTGTACGGTGGCATAGCCGGTGAGTCGATGGCGAGATTTGTCGCCGATCACCCGCATTGGCGCGATCCCGACGAATCCTCCATCGATACAGGCATTGCGCGGGCTGAATACCCTTATTCACAAAAGCCGGGTGATCTGATCGGGTTGCGTGATCAGCTCGGGCGCGATATGTGGGACCACGTTGGCATTTTGCGAACCGAATCGAGTATCCAAGCCGGCATTGACAAAATCAACGGACATCACCGCGCATTGCAAGACATCGGCCTGTCTGATCGCGATCGTGCCTTTAATCTCACATGGCACGATTGGATTAATGTGTATTGCCTGCTGGAAATCAGCACAGTTATCGCGAAATCCTCATTGATTCGCCAGGATTCACGCGGCGCTCACTATCGCGAAGACTATCCGGATACCGGCGATCTCGAGTCAACGGTGTATACAC
>CAXMMZ010000240.1:0-8713 GCA_964194565.1 Arenicellales bacterium | reverse complement strand
TCGGATGCCTGCAAAGTGCCGACTACTGCCATGTTGTGGGATTGACAAAATGGCAGGTCAAGCCCAGCGGTTATCCTTCCTATCCATTGCACAATCCACCGCGCTAGTTACTACGGTCGGCTTCTGAATGGCTTATTTTGGTGTTAGTCGTCAAGGGCCCTCTCGGGACCAAAATCGATAAGGGAACCGAGGAGCAATATTCCTCTCGGGTCAGGATGCCATGATTTGACAAACATGGGTTCAGTTGCTTGTCAGGTCCAGGCTGGATGTTTTTCATTTCTTGTACACGACTATTTTCACTGGAACCGGGTTGTCCGATTTATCCAGCCACACGGTCACGGTGTCTTCCGGTTTGTCTGTACGGAACCGAATAATTTTCCAGGCGGTAAACTCGCCGGCCGAGACATTGCAGGTGTGGGCTAGCGCTACTGGATGAGGATCTCGTCACCCTATTTTTCGATGTTCGCAGCCACTTGGAGCGTGTTTCGAAATCGAAAGACGCACGACATTCCCACACTCAGGCCGCCGAATTCATTAACTTGTCAGTACCTCGTTCGCTATTGTGGTCCCAAGGTTGTCATTACGACGCGATTGGCCCTGAATCAGAATCTGCATCCGTGCCTCGCTGCCGGTCTTCAATACCACGAATCCGCAAAAACGGCACGGGTTCGGCAAATCCCTTTAACTCAACGGTCTCGCGACTAATTTGGAATTGGCTAAGTTGCTTACCTATAGCGGGATCGGCAGCGAACTCAGTGGATAGAACGATATCGCGGCCCTCGCTTTGATTTTGCAAGCGTGCCGCCATGTTTGGCACTGACCCGTAATAATCGAGTTTATCGTTCAGCGTGACGGCAATGCAGCGGCCGATATGCAGCCCTATCTTGACCACTAATGGATCGTGCGAGGAGCCTTCGTTGAACGCATCGATATCATCGTGGATGGCAAGTGCGCAGATCAGACCGTCGGCCGGATCTGTGAACACCGCCATGATGGCATCGCCAATCATTTTCACTATTGAACCATTATGCTCCCGCACGGCGCGACCGAGGATTTCGAAGTGTTCACGTATCAGCACATAGGCTTGCGGGTCACCGATGCGGTCGTACAGTGCGGTCGATCCCTTTAGGTCGGTAAACATAATGGTGATGGAATCGATATCGACATCGTCCCCCGGTCGCAGCACATCGCTGTTAAATAGGTCGCGAAACGACTGCAATGCGGTAGCACGCTGCCCTATCAACGCGTCGCGTCGCCACGCCAGTTCTTCGATTATTACCGTTAGCTCCTGGGCGCGGCGGTTGTGGATATTGATAGCGCCCGGTTGTGTCGATTTGGTCACGACGATGGCGTCTTCATTCAACGTTACCGTCTGTATTGAGGCATCACGCCACTCCACAACCGTTTCGTGGCCGGGTTCCAGAGTACGCACGCGATACGTTCCGGGCTCAAGGTCAGCATGCTCGGTGAGTTGTTGGCCCGATTGCAGCGTAAGTTGGAGCTTGATGTGGTGCGTAGTCATAGGTCCCATCAAACAATACTCGCCGGCGTCGACATCACGCACCGATTTCGACGGATGAAACGCGAGTTCCACGTTCGCGGCAAAATCGCGGCGAAAATCGATGTTGCAGCTCGGGCAATGCGCACCCTTCGGGAGTTGCTGCAACGATGCGATGCTGGATTTGCCGACTTGGCAGCGTGGGCATAGCAGATCCCAACGCATACCTAACAATCCGCAGCGTACGGCTTCGAGGCACACCTCGATGGCGTGTCGATCGGGTACGCCCCACAACCGCGCGAGGCGCAGTGGTCTGATTGTGAATACGTCGACTTCGGGTTGACCGGTAACATAGCTCGCGAGCTGGTCGGCGAGGCCGTGGGCGTAAGGTGTCGCCGCGATCTTTGATGCGAGTTGTTGCACACGCTCGGAGGCGCCCGGTACTAGGCGCATGGGTTTGAAGTCGAATGGCGTGGCGCGTTGTCCGCGGCAGTAGGCCTCGGCATCGCGTACGAGTCGATCCACATTGCGCCGAATCAATTTGTGCAGGCCGGCCTGTAACAATAGTCTGCCCAAAGCGTTTCGGGCCCCGATATCGACCTCGTAGGAACACCGGCAACCACTGTCGTGCGGTTCCAGTCGTAATGTCACGCACAGGGTTTCGATTGGCCCCGAATCGAATCGGCGCAGGTGGCGGAACCAGCGTCGATCGATCCAGTTTTGTGGGAAGTCTCGCCAGCGCAATGCGAACGGCCCGAAGTGCGCGTGCGCCATGAATTGTACGGAGCCGTCGGGTTGCGCGGATTCCTGTATCGAATGTTTCGGAAAGCCGGCCGCCTCATTGAACCGCGCGGTGTCTGCCAGTACTGCCCATATCCGCTCGGGGCCGACCGATAAGTCCCAATTGAATACTTCGCTACGGCTAGCTTGCACCGGCCTAGGTTACGCTTTCAGAATCATTTGCGATGAAAAGTGGCATGTTCAGGCGCTCGATGCGAAATCGGCGGTCAGCATCCAGTTGAAACAAATGGGCACAGTCCCAGCGCAGCTTTGCGGGCGACGCACCGCGCATATCCCAATGGGTCGCGAGACTGAGGGCGGCACGAATCACGCCTTTATGGGTTACGCCGATTACGCACTGTTCCTCCAGGGCTGCAACCCATGCTGCGAAACGTTCACGAACGGCGCGCGGGCTTTCGCCGCCGGGCGGGCAAAAATCCAGGCCACGGGATTCGTTCGCGGTAAACTCCGCGCCGATTTGTGTCCGTAAGTCGGTCAGTATTTCGCCCTCCCACTCGCCCCAGTGCATCTCTATTAGCGCCGCGGCGGTTACCGGTGTCGCACAGCCAAGTAATTGCGCAGTATCCCGCGCCCGCTTAAGTGGACTCGTACACCAGTCATAGCCTCGCAGCTCTGCCGGAATGCGCCAGCGGCTTACCGTATCGCGGCCGAGCGTGCTGAGCTCCGTGTCGGTATGTCCTTGGATGCGGCCGGCCGCGTTCCAGTCGGTGAGCCCGTGGCGGATCAACGCGATGCGGCTCGTCATCTCGGCTCCGGGGGCGTTGCCCTCAACACCGCCTGCAAAGTCCGGTCAATTTGTGCAGCGGCGCTTGAGAGGTCGTGCTGGCGGCGAACCTTGGTGTGCGCAGTGGCGCCCAATCGGTCGCGCAGTAGCGCGTCGTTGAGTAACGACCGAACCGCCGACGCAAAGGCGGCCACATCATCCTGCTCGACAAGTAAGCCGGTTTCGTTATCGACGACGATGCTCTCGACACCGCCGATGCGGGCCGCGACGACGGGCGTCCCGCACGCTTGGGCTTCCAATAGGGCCCTGCCGTACGCCTCGTTGATCGCCGGCCAAACAAAAATGCCGGCGCTGTCGAGCAACCCCAATACAGCGGCGCTTGATTGTTGTCCGATCCATCGCGTGCGTGCCGCGAGCGGCTCAAACGCGTGCTCCACGGCATCGCGGGCCGGGCCGTTGCCGATCAGCAGTACTTGCCAGTCGAGATCGAGTAGGCTAGATAACGACTCGGCGAGCGAGCGGTACGATGCGAGTTTGTCGCCGTGCCGCATCATTGCCACGGCCACTAGCCAAGATTGATCCGGATCGAGATTATGGGCCTTGGCAAGTACGGCACGGGATTCGGCGCGTTGCCGCTGTGCATCGATCGATGTGACATCCAAAAACGGATCGATAGTGGCCATCGATGCGTGCGACGATAACAATGGACCCAACGCGGGAATATCGGCCGGGTTTAGGGCTAGGACTGCCCGTGCGGAGCGAATCGCATTCTCGGTTTGCCGGTGACCGAGATCCCACGGCCCATGTTTTTGTTTCGGTGCGTACGATGCTTCCGCGATTACATAAGGAATGCCCAATCGGGCACTCACGCGAGGGCCGATCCAATCCGGTGCTTTGTGGTAAACGTGGTAAGTAAACCACAAGTCGGGCCGCGTGGCGGTGGGTTGTCGTTCAATATGGCGTACCACGCGCTGTACGAGCCGGTCCGCCACGTCGCGCACGCGGTGTTGAAATGCGGCGCATCCAGCGCCGTCCCAACTGCGCAGTCGCGACGCGAGCCAGGTATCGTGTCCGGCATATTGCATGGCCTGAAGAAGCAGTCGGGCTACGTGGCGGTCTCCCGATGGCACCGGGTGACGGGGTGATTTCATTGGTGCGTAGAACGCGATGTTCACTCGGCCATGGCCTCGCCCGGATCGCGATTCGCATCAAGCCGTTCGAGCTGCGTTGAAAATCGTTGCTGTAGCGCATCGATACCCCGATCCATTGCAAAATGTTTGCGGACATAGGCAAACCCGGCCTCGCCAAGGCGGTGCCGATGTGTTGGATTCGTAATCATTTCTGTAATTGTATTTGCCAGGGCACCGCTATCCTGCGGCGCTACCAACATGCCTGTGATATCGTGTTTGATAAGCTCGGGTATCCCCGATACATCGGTCGCAATGCACGACAGCTTCTGGCTTTGTGCCTCCATCAATACATTGGGTAAGCCATCGCGATCGCCGTCGTCGCCAATGCGACTCGATAGCAAAAAAACATCGGCGCTGCGGTAAGCATCCACTACTGCCGGCTGCGGTTGAGCGCCGAGCCAACGCACCTGTGCGGACAGACCGAGGCGGTCGCTCTGCCGTCGCAGCTGCGGTAGCAATTCACCGCCACCGATATGATCAAAACTCCAATGCAATTGTGGCGGCAGCTGAGCCAGCGCATCCAGCAAATCGCTATAGCCTTTTTTCTGCACGGCACGGCCTACCGACAGTAACCGCACCGGGCGATTGTCGGTGCTGCCATCGGCATCGGAGCCAGCGGTTTCCGGGGCTGGGAAGCGCTCGAAGTCGATGCCGTGGTATACCCGCATCACCTTCTCGCGGTCGGGCGCCAAACCCTGCAAATGCTGAAGATTGGCCTGGGTGCAGGTCACGAGCCACTCGCAATGTTGCAGTTTCTCGCCGATGTCCCAGGCGGCCGTTGTCCAGATATCTTTGGCGTGCGCCGAACAACTCCACGGAATGTCGGTGATAACACTACAGTAGCGCGCCACCGAAGCCGGAGTATGCAAAAAGTGCGCGTGCAGGTGCGACAGCGCTGCGGCCAATTCATCCGCCAGTACGAGGGCTTGCCCGAAGCGGCGAACTCGGTTGCGTGACGGGTCCCGCCGCAAATCAGCGAGCCACAGATTGCGCGCGCGAAAATATCCGGGACGGCGACGTATGCGCCACCAGGCGCGTATCACCCGCCGGGGTTCCTCGTGCAGGTACTCCGGGAGGTAGGTGACGGGTGCGGTGATGGCGGCATGAATCGGATGGATAGACGGATCATAGGGACGGCGTAGCGATATAAGATGCAATCGAAAGCCACGACCTTGCAGAGCGAGAATTTCCTGCGCGATAAAGGTCTCAGATAGTCGTGGATAGCCCTTCAGTACGATGCCAATCGTTGGCGTCACGTTTTTAGAGCCTGCAAGGAATTGGTCACTATGCAAAGAAGTTCCTAATCAAATTGGGTTTTGCTATGTTATAAGGGTAATTGTTCGTAGACCGGAACGTGTACGCATAACAATACCATTTCGATCAGCATTACACATGGATTCCTCCATCTTTCGTTACATTCTTAGGCACACCTATAAGCAACAGATATTGCTGGTGGTGCTCACCGCTATTTCGATGCCATTCGTATATGCGTCGTTGGAGGTGCCAAAGATCATCATAAATGAAGCGATCGGTGGACAAAATATTCCCAATTCCATTTTGGGTATACCGATCGATCAAGTGAAATATCTGCTGTTCTTGTCATTTTTGTTTATCGCATTAATCGCGTTAAACGGTGGTTTTAAATATTTTCTAAACGTTTACCGCGGGGTGTTGGGGGAGCGTATGCTGCGGCGCTTTCGCTACGAACTATATACGCGTGTGCTGCGTTTTCCATTGGCTCATTTTAAACGCACATCGCCAGCCGAGATCATACCGATGATAACGGCCGAGACTGAACCGCTCGGCGGGTTTATTGGCGATGCAATCGCGTTACCGGCGTTTCAGGGCAGCTTGTTGGCCACATATTTAATGTTCATATTCCAGCAGGATCCATGGCTCGGGTTCGCAGCGGTTGTGCTGTATCCGCCGCAGATGTACCTGATTCCGAAACTGCAGCGCAAGGTCAATGCGCTATCCAAACAACGCGTACAAACCGTGCGTAAGTTGGCGGATCGAATCGGTGAGTCGGCTTCGGGGGTGACCGAGATCCACGCCCATGACGCCAGTCGTTTTGAACGCGCTGACATTTCTCATCGGCTCGGAAAAATTTTCCATATCCGCTACGACATTTATCGGCTTAAGTTTCTCATCAAATTCCTGAATAATTTTCTCGGACAATTGACGCCGTTTTTTTTCTTTTCCATCGGTGGGTACTTTGTAATTATGGGTCAATTATCGCTCGGTGCGCTAGTGGCTGTGTTGGCCGCCTATAAAGACCTCGCGTCGCCCTGGAAAGAGCTTCTCAAGTACTATCAAACCACCGAGGATGTGCGCGTGAAGTATGCACAGATCATCGAGCAGTTTCAGCCGCCGTCGATGTTGGACCAACGGTTATTGGATGCCGAAATCGATCGACCCACGCCATTCTCCGGAACGCTGGCCTCCACCAATCTGACCTACACCGAGGACCAGATCATTAACCTCGTGGACGGGGCTGGCTTCAATGTCGATTTCCCCGGAACCGTCGCGGTGGTCGGTAAGAGCGGCGAGGGGCAACAAGAACTCGCGATGCTGATCGCGCGATTGATCCAGCCCAGTGCCGGGCGTATCGCGCTCAATGATCAAAGCCTTGCCGATATGCCGGAATCCATACTCGGGCGTCGTATTGGCTACTTAGGCCAGAACGCCTACATTTTTAACGGCACGGTTCGCAGTAACTTGGTGTATGGCCTGCAGCGTCGACCCGCTGCCGGCACGGACCGTGATAGCGATACGCAACGCTCAAGGGCTAACGAGTTGAAAGAAGCAAGGGCAACGGCAAATAGCCTCGACGATATTGGTGCAGACTGGATCGACTACGAGGCCGCTGGGGTCACCGTTGCAGCTGAAATCGAGGGCCGGATTGTGGAGATCCTTAAGGTTATCGAGGCCGATGAAGATATATATCATCTGGGACTATACAGTACCGTAGAACCGACAGAGCATCCCGAACTGGCGGAGCGAATATTGGTCGCGCGGCAGGAGTTATTGAGTCGGCTTCGTACTCCGGAATTTGAATCGCTCGTAGAGCCGTTCGATGCCGATCACTATAACCGCAACATGACGGTTGCGGAGAACCTGTTGTTCGGCCAAGCGACGGACCCCGCTTACTCTTTGGACAATCTCGCCACCAACGACGCGGTATTGGCGGTGTTGCACGACACAGACCTTTACAACGACTTTCTAAAAATCGGCCATCGACTCGCCGGTATTATGATCGAGTTGTTCGCTGACGTGTCCGCCGATAGTGATTTGTTTCAGCAGTTTAGTTTTATCGGTGCAGACGACTTACCGACGTTCGCCGCGGTGATGTCGCGCACTAACGTTGATAATCTGGACTCGCTCGGGGCCGACGACAGGGCTATGTTGCTATCGTTACCGTTCAAACTGATCCCCGCCCGGCATCGTCTTGGGCTAGTCGAAGAGGAGCTACAGGATCGATTACTTGGTGCCCGCAAAAAATTAATGGGAGAGCTGGGAAATGACGGCCGCTGGGTAAATTTTTTCGCCAGCGATCGCTACCATCCATCCATCAGTCTTCAGGACAATATTTTGTTTGGCCGCCTGGCGTACGGTCAGGCCCACGGTCAAGCCCGGGTCGGTGAGCTGATCGCCGCTACCGTGGCGAATCTCGGACTGCGAGACGATATCATTCGCGCGGGGCTTAATTTTCAGGTCGGTATCGCCGGATCACGGTTGTCGGCCCAACAGCGCCAGAAAATCGCGCTTGGACGATGCCTGTTGAAGCGCCCGGACGTGCTGGTGGTGAATGACGCGACGAGCGCCTTCGATCCTGCCACTGAAAATCGATTAGTGGTTCGATTGATTGAGCATATGGTCGGGCGTGGGGTCATCTGGGCATTGGGGCGACCGGAACTCGCTGCCGAATTTCAGAATGTCATCGTAGTAGATCGTGGCAAAGTCATCGGAAGCGGTGCTTACGACGAATTACTAGGCCGCGGCGGATTATTTAGTCGTTTGCTTGGTGTGGAGTAATCGGCGGATGGCATTGGCAGAAGTCTCTAGCCCAAATAATTCCGTGTCGTCATCGCCGCATTTCGGCTTCGCTCCTAACCGTATATGGTCTCCTCCCGGCCGGCAAGGTCACGTATTGGTGATGACAGGGAATCAGGTTGCGTCCGTATATCCGGCCTGTTGATGAGGCATGTGCCTCTGGCCTCGATGAAAGACGCGCGTATCGTCCTTAACGGCCTATCGGCTTTAGAGCCTTCGGCTAGATCAGATATCCGACGCCCAACGTCGATTCGGTGCTTCAGCGACGTGACTCCCGACTGTACCTCTGATATCGCTTCTTCTTCGTCATAAAACACCTCCTAACGCATTTTCACGCCAATTATAAGGTGTCCACTAAACCGAAGCAGGATCTAGGTGTCAGTGGACTGACACCCCGGATCCGGTGATGTAGTGGGAGACAACAGCTGCAGCAATGGTGACACTGAT
>CAXMMZ010000239.1:0-9002 GCA_964194565.1 Arenicellales bacterium | reverse complement strand
GCGGCCGAACTCGGAACGTTCGATGATTATGGCGCTATTAGGGTCCGGTTGAGTCCCGCCATCCTGCGGGTAGAGGCCGCGGCCGTCGCACTGCTCGCTCAATTGGATGGTATTCGATCAGAAATCGCAATGTAATCTGTGTTCCGCCACAGCGAAATCCGGCGTTTTGAACCGTTCGCCGTGACACTGAGAGCTGTTTCCAGTTACACTGTTCAGCGCTACTAATGCAGTCAATCGCACAAGGAGGTGTGTCATGGCAAATTATCTCCGCGCTCGAGTACCGGGCGGTTCGTATTTTTTCACCGTCGTCACTGCTGGGCGCCGGCCGTTGTTAATCAAGAATATCGACGCGCTTCGTCTCGCGTTTCAATCAACCAGATCCAAACATCCATTTCGGATGAATGCGTATGTCATCCTTCCAGAACATATGCACTGTATCTGGACATTGCCCACCGACGATTCGGATTTTTCTACGCGTTGGCGATTGATCAAACGCCAGTTTAGTCAAATCGTACGCAGTCGAACCGGTGTGTTCGATATTTGGCAGCCGCGGTTTTGGGAGCATGTCATCCGCAACGAACACGACTTTGCCAACCATGTTGAATACATCCACTACAATCCCGTTAAGCACGAGTACGTTGAGTGTCCGTGGAGTTGGCGCCTATCGTCGTTTCACGGTTATGTGAAAGCAGGGTTATACCGGCGTGGGTGGTCCGCCAACCCTACAATTTCCAAGCTCGACCTCGAATAAAACACAACAGTGGTTTGGTAGTGGGCCAACTCGTCAATTGCCCGCCGGTTTTCGGCTTTGCCTCTAACCGGCCTACGTCGGCGCACGCGCCGCGGCAAATCTGTGCTTCGTTGTCCCGTAGGCCGGATAGAGCGACCGCGAAATCCGGCGTTTTGAATTTGTGGAATCAGTTCGGTAACGAGTCAACCTGTTCGAGCTGGTGCTGCAATGTGTCGCGGGACGACTCAAACTCTGTCAAGCGTTGCCGTTCTTTTTCCACGACGGACGCGGGTGCGCGCGCGATAAAATCTTGATTGTCGAGTTTGCGGCCGGATTTCAGAATGTCCTTTTCCAATTTATCGAGTGTTTTTTGAATCCGTGCGAGTTCCGCCGGTTTGTCGATCGCCTCTAACGGCAACAGGACCTTCATGTCGCCGACCAGGCTAATCGCACAATCTTGTGGAATCGTTGCGGATACGTCCAATACGTCGATCTGTGAGACGCGCGCCAACGCGGCGATTTGCTGGCGGTGCCTCTCGAGCCGGGTCAAATCCCGTTCGCTTGCGCCGTGCAACAAGATCGGCAGGCGCTTACCCGGCTCGATGTTGCGTTCGCCGCGTATATTGCGGATGCCGGTCACCATCAATTGCAACCATTCGATCTCTTGTATTGCATCCGTGTCGATGCACGCGATGTCGGCGAGCGGATAGGGTTGTGTCATCACCGTATCGTCGTCGCAGCCGGTCAACGGTGCTACCCTCTGCCACAGCGTCTCGGTAATGAACGGCATCAATGGATGCAGCAATCGTAGCGATGCTTCCAGCACCTCGAGCAGGGTACGCCGCGTGGCAGCGTGTCGCGTGGCCGCTAGGCGTTCATCGGCGAGGCTGATTTTCGCCATTTCCAAATACCAGCTGCAGTACTCGTCCCAGACGAAGCCGTACAAGGCCTGCGCCATGCGGTCCAAACGGTAATCCCGCACGGCGTCTGTTACTTGCTGTGTAGTTTGATGTAGACGTGCGGTAATCCAGCGCTCCGCCACCCCGATCTCCGGGTCGTCGGCGGATGTGCCTAAATCATGCGAGGCGGTATTCATCAATACGAACCGCGAGGCGTTCCAGAGCTTGTTACAGAAGTTGCGGTAGCCGTCGATGCGGCCGAGGTCGAAGCGAATATCGCGGCCTTGGGTTGCAAGGCTTGCGAACGTGAAGCGCAAAGCATCGGTACCGTAAGCCGGAATGCCGTCCGGAAACTGTTTGCGGGTCGATGCTTCGATACGCGGTGCGAGATGCGGTTGCATGAGTCCGGTGGTGCGCTTGTCCAGCAATGTCTGCAGCGTAATACCGTCGATCAAGTCGAGCGGGTCGAGAATATTGCCTTTCGATTTCGACATCTTCTGGCCATCCGCATCACGCACCAAGCCGTGCACATAGACCTCGGTAAACGGCGGCTTGCCGGTGAACTTGAGGCCGAACATGATCATCCGCGCGACCCAAAAGAAAATGATATCAAATCCGGTGACCAATACCGAAGTCGGATAAAACGTTTGTAATTCGGCGCTCTGTTGCGGCCAGCCCAACGTCGAGAACGGCCACAACGCCGACGAAAACCAGGTATCGAGGACGTCCTCGTCCTGGGTCAAAACCACCGTTTTGCCGTGCCGTTGTTGCGCTTGTTGCTGCGCATCGGCTTCGTTGCGGGCCACATAAATATTGCCCTCGGTGTCATACCAGGCCGGAATACGATGTCCCCACCAAATTTGCCGGGAGATGCACCAATCTTGGATGTTATGCATCCACTCGTAATAGGTCTTGTCCCAGTTTTCCGGAACGAAGCGGATCGACCCGTCCTCGACGGCGGTGATCGCCGCTTTCGCGAGCGATTCCACGGCGACGTACCACTGCTTCGTGAGGTACGGCTCGATGACAGCGTTGGAGCGATCGCCGCGCGGCACCACCAAGGTATGGGCCAGCGTGTCCTGTAACAGCCCTTGTGCATCGAGATCGCTCACGATTCGCTTGCGTGCGGCGTAGCGGTCGAGTCCGTGGTAGACGCTGCCCGGCAAATCGATCGCCGCATCGTCCGTCATGATATTCAGCAACGGTAAGTCGTGCCGTTGTCCGACTTCGTAGTCATTGAAGTCATGGGCGGGCGTAATCTTCACGCAGCCCGACCCGAACTCCGGATCCACGTATTCGTCCGCGATAATCGGAATGTCGCGCTCAGCTAGGGGAAGGCGCACGCACTTGCCCGTCAAATGACGGTAACGCGTATCGTCGGGATGCACCGCCACGGCTGCATCGCCCAGCATCGTTTCCGGTCGGGTCGTGGCCACCGTCAGATGTCCTCCGCCGTCGGCCAACGGGTAACGGATGTGCCATAGGTGGCCGGATTCTTCGCTGGCGATGACTTCGAGATCGGAAACCGCGGTGTGCAGCACCGGGTCCCAGTTCACGAGCCGTTTACCGCGGTAAATCAAGCCTTCCTCGAATAACTGCACAAATACTTCCTGCACCGCGTTCGACAGACCTTCATCCATCGTAAACCGTTCGCGCGACCAATCCAGCGACGCGCCCATACGTCTTAACTGTTGGGTGATCGTGCCGCCGGATTGTGCTTTCCATTCCCAGACCCGGCGGATAAATGCGTCGCGGCCGAGATCGTGTCGGGATTTGCCTTCCACTTCGAGTTGGCGTTCCACGACCATCTGCGTGGCGATGCCGGCGTGATCGGTGCCCGCTTGCCATAACGTGCGATGCCCACGCATGCGGTGATAGCGGGTCAGCGCGTCCATGATCGTGTCCTGGAACGCATGTCCCATATGCAGGCTGCCGGTGACGTTAGGCGGTGGGATCATGATGCAAAACGGTTCGCCGTCGCCGCTCGGCGCGAAGCAGCCGGCCTGCTCCCAATGCGTATACAACGCCTGCTCGATGGCGTGGGGATCGTAGGTTTTGGCTAGCGCGCTTACGTCATTCATAGTCTGCTTACGACCGCGTACGGTGTCGTATGCGGCGCTGAAAAGGCGTCGTGATTATACGATCTTTGCAGGGGGTGGCCGCGTTACTGGCGGTTGGCGCGATCCGCAAGGCGCCGGTGTAGCGATCGCTCGGTGCCTTCAATCCATTCGTTTAAGAAAACGTAGAGCATCTGTCGAAGTTCCAGCGAAAGTTCTGCCGGCAGACTTCGCCCATAGTGCGCGTTGAGTTTGGCATCGATCATATCCACGGTGCGGTCTGCCATCGCAACCGGGTCGAGTATCGGCGCCGCATCGCTCCGTTTCGCATCGATTTGCGCCGCCGATTCATTCAATGGGGCGCCGAGCTCCGGGATGGGTGATGCGCGCAGATCGACGCCACCGGCGTGAGCCGTTGCCGGTGCGGTAGATTCGACAACGATTTCGGCATCGGTTGTCCCCGCCGTGAGGCCAGAAATCACATCCTCAAGCACCGGAATGCCATCCAGCCAGGCGTCGTCAGTCGGGTCGGTGGGTGCCTCGATTTCCGGCGATGTCGCTACCGGTTTCGGCGCAAACTCGCCGTCGATATCGGGGTTGGCGCCCGGCGCACTGATAAGATCTTTCAGCGAGCGCAACGTGTCGAGCAGATACGAGCGGTCCTGCGGTAGCGCGGATTCCGGTTTCCCAGGCATTGCTAACCCGGATAATTCATGAAGGGTTCGGACTTTAGGGGAAATCGGGCTAAGTAGTCGGTGCAATCGTCCGCTGATGCATAGCCGTAGCTATGGATCAAGGGGGATCGTGCGGAATACGACGGCCGATTTTTTCTGAATCCGAACAGGACAAACGGCGCGGAGGCCCCGTACCCTAGAACGCGGGGTAACTGGTTCAAATCTGGAGAAGATTTCTGGTACATGGTCCGCCTTCGTGAAATATCCGGGCTAAGGCGCTTTTATGTGATGCGTTGACGGTGTCACGCCCCGCTCACGGTAGGTGCGAAAGCGCTGTCGGGCCTGGGCACGATCCGGCTCGTCGTCGCCGACCGGCTCGATGATGCGCTCAAATCGCGGAAAATACTCGGGAGTCTCCATACCTAGTGAGATTAGCACATCGGTGAACACTCCAGGAGGCTCGACGGCGCCGACCACGACCGCGCAGCGCTCGACATCGCCGTCGAACTCCGCGAGCGGCTCGTGGGGTAGAAAACTGCCCTGGGAGAACGTCCACAGTAGCGCATCGAGACGTTCCACATCGGTCGTGTTCGCCGTCTGCAGGTAGACGCTGTGACCGAGGCGAAACGCCTTGTCCGCGAGACGGCACGCGAGCCTGAGCTTGCCATCGGCGGCGGGTGTGTCCAGCAAATAAAAATCAACCTGCGAGGGCATGCATGCGTCCAGTGCCGTGCGTTCGGGTTAGCGGCGCCGGGTGCGTTCGACGCGGTCGATAAGAAACTGAGTCAACAGCGGCACGGGCCGGCCCGTTGCACCCTTGTTGGAACCGCTGCGCCACGCCGTGCCTGCCACATCCAAATGCGCCCACGAGAATTTAGCCGTGTAGCGCGACAGGAAGCAGGCCGCGGTGACGGCCCCCGCGTCGCGTCCCCCAACATTAGCCATGTCCGCGAAATTGCTGTCCAACTGACCTTGGTATTCATCCCACATCGGCATATGCCAGGCGCGATCGCGACTCCGTTCCCCCGCATCGAGCACCGCCTTGGTGAGACCGCTATCGTTGCAGAACAGTCCGCTTGCGTGGCTTCCCAGCGCAACCACACAAGCGCCGGTCAGCGTCGCGATATCGATGACGGATTCGGGTTTGAAGCGCTCGGTGTACGTCAACGCATCGCACAGTATTAGCCGCCCTTCAGCGTCGGTATTCAGAATTTCGATGGTCTTGCCCGACATGCTGGTAACGATATCGCCCGGTTTATTGGCGGCGCCGTCGGGTAGGTTTTCGCTACTCGGCACCACGCCGACGACATTGATCGGCAGCTTGAGTTCGGCGACCGCAATCATCGTTCCAAATACGCTGGCCGCGCCGCACATGTCGTATTTCATTTCATCCATTTTGGCCGGAGGTTTCAGCGAAATGCCGCCCGCATCGAACGTTAAGCCCTTGCCGACCATCGCTATTGGCGCGGCGCCCTTACGGCCTCCCTGGTATTCCATAACGATGAGTTTGGCCGGCTCCCGGCTGCCCATCGAAACAGACAGCAACGATCCCATGCCCAGTTTCTCCATCTGCGCTTCGTCGAGCACCGAGACCTTCAGACCGTGACTGCGCTGCAGGCCGCGTGCTTGTTTGGTGAGGTAGGTAGGTGTGCAGATATTCCCGGGCAGGTTGCCGAGATCCTTGGCCAAGCGCACGCCGTTGCCCACGGCCTGGCCTTGGCGCAATCCGGTGCGTGCGGCGGGTAGGTGGCGCGACTGCGCGATCAATACAACGACGCTCTGCAACGTCGAGCCGGCGTTGTCATTCTTGCTTTTCAATTGGTTGAACGAATAAGTCGCGTCGGCCACGGTTTCGGCAATGATCTTAGCCTTCGCGGTTATATCCCGGCCTTTCATGTTCAGCTCTGCTATACATAATGCTGCGTTGTCGAGGCGCAGTCCGGTGAGCTTTTTGGTGGTAGCCGCGATGGCTTTGCTGTAGGTCCGCGGCCCCAATTTTGCGGACGGCCCGAATCCCACCAACATCACACGTAGGCTGGCTACACCGGGCAGGTTGCGTAACACCAGGACCGAGCCGGCTCGGCCGTCGAATTCACCGCTGTCGACCACATTCCGGATCGCACCGTCGCTGGCGCGGTCGATCGTGCGTGCCGCGATCGATAACTCCTTCGACTCGTACACGCCCACTACAATACAATCGGTCTTATGTTCGGTACCGCGCTGGCTTTTGGCTGAGTATTTCATGGTGACCCCAATTATTTCGCGTAGATTTTCTGTAATAGTAGCGGCCCCGAAGGGATTTTACCCGCACATACCGGCCGTCGCCGACGCGGGGAACGCTGGCGGTGATGAATTGACTAAATTTGGGCCGAATGATGGTGTCCGGCTCATTCTGGCCGAGCTCCCACAGCCTCTTCGGTATTGTCCGATGATTAATCCGAGGATGTCAAAGCGAGGCGGGGCGCGGCGGTGATCATCCATCGTGCGCTGATCCGCGAAGTGTTGCGCACCAGCGGTGCGGTGACGTTGGTGATGCTGAGCATCTTCATGGCGGTTCGATTCGTCGGATTCCTGCACCAGGCGGCCGACGGCTATATCCCCGTCAACAGCGTGTTGATCTTGCTGTTGTTAAAGCTTGTCACCTATATGGACGTGATTCTGCCGTTAATGCTGTACGTAGCAATACTTATGGTGCTGGGGCGCTGGAATCGGGACAACGAAATGACCGTCATTGCGGCGTGTGGCATCGGTCTTGGTAGTTTCCTGAAGCCGCTGCTGGTGTTGTTCGTGGTGGTCGGCTCGTTAGTGGCGACGTTCTCGCTGTATCTATCGCCGTTGGCAGTTCGGGTAGCGGAAAATGTCGAGCAGGAGTTTGTTAATCGCAGCGAGATGTCGGGTATTGTACCTGGGGTGTTTACCGAAACCCGGCGTGGCAGGGGCGTGTATTTCGTCGAGTCGTTCGATGCCGAGGCGGACCGCTATCGCAAAATTTTTGTATACGGCTCGGCGTTTGACCGTGAGGGGGTAGTGGTGGCCGAGTCCGGTTACCGATACGTGGATCCCGAGAGCAACGACGAGTTTCTCGTGTTGCAAAACGGCACCCGCTATGAAGGCAATCCGGGTGAACCGGACTACCGAATCGTTGAGTTCGAAGCCTACGCGGTGCGTATTAGAGACCGCGGCCGTACGGCAGCGGTGATTCCGCTGAAGGGTATGCGGACTCGGGAAGTGTTTGCGTCAAACAACCGTATGATGGTGACCGAGTGGTACTGGCGGTTATCCAAACCCATGTCGTTGCCCGTGTTGATGATTTTTGCGCTGGCACTGAGTAACGTCAATGCGCGCCGCAGCCGCCTGCCGAACATGCTGATGGCGTTTCTGATCTATTTTCTATACACCAACCTGGTCGGGTTTACGGTGGCGGCAATGAAAAAACAGAGCATCGAGCCGGGTTGGGGGCTGTGGTGGGTGCACGGCGGATTTTTCGTGGTCGCGGCGTATTTTCTGTATCGCCGCCACGTCAACAAGTCGCTAATCCCCGTAATGCAACCGAGGCCCACCCACTGATGCGAATTCTGGACTTCTATATTGCGCGTACGCTGATATACCAGACCGCGGTCGTGTTGGCGGTGTTGTTGGGCCTGTTCAGCTTCGTGACCTTCGTCGACCAATTGGCGGATTTGGGCGTAAACGGTTTTGGGTTGTTGGACATCCTTAGATACCTGGGGTTGTCGATGCCGCGGCTGATCTATGAGTTGTTCCCGACCGCGGCCCTGTTGGGGGCCATGCTCGGGTTGTCGATGTTGGCGGCCGACTCCGAGCTGATAGTCATGCGCACCAGCGGCATCTCGCTGTATCGGATCATAGTTTCGGTGTTAAAGGTTGGGGGCGTGCTCCTGTTAATCACGTTGCTGATTGGCGAGTTCGTCATGCCCGTCGCCGAGACCATGGCCCAGCGGGGCCGAGCCGAGGCGCTGCAGCGCAATATCAAGCAGCAGACCAACTTTGGACTATGGATGCGCGACCGCAGCACCTATGTCAATGTGGGTGAAGTGCTGCCGGATCTGACCTTGTTGCGGGTTCGCATTTTTGAATTTGACGAAAATGGCCGCTTGCGGTCGTTGGTCTACGCTCGCGAAGGGGATTATCAAGACGGCGGCTGGCGGTTAGAGGATGTCGACCAGACGTTGATCGATCAGCGCGGCGCGGACTCACAAAAGACCGATGCCGCGACCTGGAAGACCGAGGTCGATCCGGAAATACTGGCCGTGTTTCTCATCCAGCCCGACCAACTCTCGCTCTGGCAGCTCGGCAACTACATCGGTCATCTCCGCGAAAACCGACAGGATACTGGTGCGTTTGAACTCGCGTTTTGGAGTAAGTTCGTACTGCCACTGTCGACCGCGCTCATGGTCGTGCTCGCGGTTCCGTTCGTGTTTGCTAATCTGCGCAGCGGCGCGCTCGGCAAGAACCTGTTTATCGGCATCATGCTTGGGCTTGGGTTCTATGCCGCCAACAAAGGCTTCGGATTCGTCGTGATCCTCTACGACATTACGCCGTGGATTGGCGCGTTTCTGCCGATTCTGGTATTTACGGGACTCGCATTTGTGCTGTTGCGGCGGGTGACGTAGGCACCGTAGGC
>CAXMMZ010000238.1:0-1601 GCA_964194565.1 Arenicellales bacterium | reverse complement strand
ACACTTAGTACTCTATCAAGGTAATATTGACGGATGCAGCGAACCGAGAAGCGGTCAGCCGCTAGACGCGCGACCGCGGGACTAGCGGTAGCTAATTCGAGGGAGCGCAACAACGGGGATGGCCGCTTATCGGCTCGCCCGAAGGGAGCGCACCCAATCGGCCAATGCCGCGTTACAGCCCTTGGCAAGGGCTGGCCATTGCCGGCGGGCTGTGCCTTGCCTTGGCCGATTGGGTGGGCTCTGCACCCGCCAATATCACCTTGATAGAGTACTAACCACCTGAAAAGAAGAGTCGAGACGTTGGGGGAAATTGATTTGCGAAGGGCCTCAACCCCGTTGCTGCGCGTTGAGGACTTACACGTGGATTTTCGTATCCATAACAGTCGCATCGAAGCCGTGCGCGGTATCTCGTTTACCGTGCGCCGAGGCGCTACGGTGGCATTGGTGGGCGAATCGGGATCCGGTAAATCGGTGACTGCACAGGCGATTATGGGTATTTTGCCCGACATCGGCCGAATTTCCGCCGGGCGCATTTTGTTGCACTCGGCCGACGCAACGAACAACGTTATCGATATTGCTCAGCTCGACCGCGACAGCAAGTCGATGCGATCGATCCGAGGCGGCAGCATATCCATTATTTTTCAAGAACCGATGACATCACTGTCGCCGCTGCATACGGTGGGTGACCAAGTCAGCGAGGCGTTGTTCCTGCACCGCGACGTCGGTAGGGCTGAAGGCATGGAACTCACCGCCGAAATGCTGCGGATGGTGGGCTTTCCGAACCCCCAGCGTGCACTTAAAACCTACCCGTTCGAATTGTCCGGGGGACTTCGGCAGCGCGCGATGATCGCGATGGCCTTGGTTTGCCGTCCGGCACTTTTAATCGCCGACGAACCCACCACCGCACTCGACGTCACAATCCAAGCACAGATTTTAAATTTGATCCGCGAACTGCAGGCAGAATTGGATATGGCAGTGTTGCTCATCACCCACGACCTCGGGGTCGTTGCCAATATCGCCGAGGAAGTGATCGTTATGTATCATGGTCAAGTGATGGAGAGCGGTCCGGCGGGTGCGATTTTTCGCACCCCGGGCCATCCGTATTTACGGGCGTTATTGAATGCGGTGCCGCATTTTGATATGAAGCCCGGTGAGCGGCTGGTGCCGGTGCGGGAAGTGGAACCTGAACTCGGCAGCTTTCTCCTCGACAACCCCACTAACGCCGATGCGGCTGCGGCCGATGCAATTCATCTCGACATAGCGGGCATCGGTCGTACATTTTGGATTCGTAAGTCCGGCTGGCTGCAGTCGAAGGCCGACGAGGGTATTAAAGCCGTTGACGACGTCAGTTTTACAGTGAAACGTGGCGAATGTTTTGGGTTAGTGGGCGAAAGCGGATGCGGCAAAACCACACTGGGCAAAATTATCATGCGTGCGATTGAGCCGGATTGTGGGGAAATTTGGTTTAATGCTCGCGACGAGAACATCGACGTGCTTGGTCTGGGCGACGAAGCGTTAATGGCGTTTCGTCGCAAGATGCAATTTATCTTTCAAGATCCATTCGGATCGCTGAGCCCGCGCATGACGGTGTTCGATATACT
>CAXMMZ010000237.1:0-13695 GCA_964194565.1 Arenicellales bacterium | reverse complement strand
TGGAGCGGGTGATGGGGATCGAACCCACATCATCAGCTTGGGAAGCTGAGGTTCTACCATTGAACTACACCCGCGGTGTAATCGGCTGAATCGTACGGCCCATTATCGCGACTCGACACGAAGGCCTCAAGACAGATTCCTTATTCGAGTTCCTGCCAACCCGCGTCGGGGGTAAATCGCTCACCGTGGCGATCGGCGAGACTCTCCAAGCGCGTTCGAAGGTGCGCGGCGCCTTCGCTATTTAGGTAATGCATAGGCCCACCGCGAAACGGCGCAAAGCCGGTTCCGAAAATTACGCCCGCGTCAAGCAATTCGGCATCGCTTACGATTTCTTCGCGCAAACACGCGACGGCCTCGTTCACGAACCGCAACACCATTCGATCGGTCAAGTCTGCAGGCACGGGGTTGGCATTCTCTGCCTTGGGTTTGTCTGGTGTATTGTTTTTCCATTGATAAAAACCCGCGCCGGTTTTTTTACCGAGCTTGCCGGCGTCGACTTTGGCCTTGAGTTCCGCCGGTACGGTGCCGCCGAAGCTTGCGGTTAAGTTTTCGGCCACATGTGCACAAATATCGAGACCCACCGTGTCCGCCAGTTCGATCGGGCCCATCGGCATCCCGAATTCAGTAGCCGCTTTGTCGATCACAATGGCCGGTACGTTCTCGTGCAACAATTCAACGGCCTCCAGCAAATAGGGCATGAGGATTCGATTCACCAAAAACCCCGGGGCACTTTTCACCGGCACTGGCAAGCGGCTGATCTGGCGGGTGAATGCGGCCGCCCGCGCCGCGACATCGGCCGATGTGTCCGCACCATTAACGATCTCCACTAATTGCATTTTCGCCACGGGATTAAAGAAATGCAGGCCAACAAGGCGCGACGGGTCATTAAGGCTCGACGCCAAGTCTTCCAACGGAATACTCGAGGTGTTCGTCGCCAACAATGCATCGGGTTTGAGTTGTGGCTCAACAACCTTGAATAATTGTTGCTTGGCTTCGGCGCTCTCGAAAATTGCCTCGATCACGACATCCGCGCGCCGAACGCCATCGCCACGCAGATCGGGTTGGAAGCGATCCATGGCAGCGGTAATCTTGCGGGGTTCCCGTAAGCGCTTGCTGAACAATTGATGGGTGCGCTTGACGACTCGAGCGAGCGCCTCCGGGGCTTGATCCTGAATCGTGACGGATAGGCCTTGCAGCGCACACCACGCCGCGATATCGCCACCCATGACACCGGCGCCGATTACGTGCACATGGGCGAACTTTTCCCCATCTTCGGCGGTTTTGCCGAGTGCCTTGAGTTTCTCTTGCAGAAAAAACACCCGCACTAAATTCTGTGCGGTGCCGCCGCTGATTAGCCGCGCGACCGACTGCGCTTCCTCGCTCAGCATCCTAACCTTATCGCCGCCGTGCTGCTGCCAGAGGTCAATCAACGCATACGGCGCCGGATAATGTTCACGCCGGGCACGGGCCGCTACCTTTTTTCGCATTACGTGCGCGAGTAGCGGTCGCGCAGGCGCCGAATTCAGGGCTTTGATCCACCATTGCGGCTGCCGCGGCGCGGGCTTTTTGTGCACCATTCGCCGAGCCGCTCGCTGTAGATGCCGTTCGGGCACCGCCATATCCACTAATCCGAGACTACGCGCCTGACGCGGCCGGACACTGCGACCGGTCAGCATCAAGTCCATACCGGCCGGCGCACCGATGGTTTCGATCAACCGCGCGGTGCCGCCGAATCCCGGGTGGATACCGAGCATGACTTCCGGCAAGCCCAAACGCGTGTGGTCGTTGTCGGCCGCGATCCGATAGCGGCAGGCCAGCGACAATTCGGTACCGCCACCCAAACAATATCCGTCAATCATCGCGACGGTCGGCATCGGTAAATCCGCGAGGCGATTAAACACGCGGTGTGCTTGTTGTATCAAGTCGAGCGCGGTCGCTTGATCGGTAAGTGTCGTAAATTCGTTGATGTCCGCGCCGACAATAAAATTACCAGGTTTGTCCGAGACAATGACAAGTCCGGCCGGGCGGTCGCGACCTATTTGCTCCAGTGCCGTGCCCAGCTCGGCAATGACGTCTCGGGACAAGGTGTTCTGCGTCGCACCGTGTTTATCAAAATGCAGCCAGGCGATACCCTCATCGTCAGTCGCAATGCGCCAATGCGTCAACGTCGTTGCGCTCGGGGCAGCGTCCGCCGTATCAGCTGCCGCGCCGCTCATGCCGCGTCTCGCTCCACCAGCATCGCGCCACCCTGGCCACCACCGATACACAGTGTCGCGACACCGCGCCGGCTGCCGGTACGATTAAGTACCTGTAGTAAATGCAGCACGATGCGCGCACCGCTTGCACCCACCGGATGGCCGATGCTTACGCCGCCGCCGTCGACGTTCAAACGTTCCTCGTCCAGTTCACCCAAGGTGCCATCCAAACCGAGCTCATCTCGACAATATTTGTCGTCGTTCCAGGCCGCCGTGCATCCCAATACTTGGGCCGCGAACGCTTCGTTTATTTCCCAGTAATCGACATCGTTCAGGCCGAGTTTATGGCGCGTTAGGATCGGCGTGCTGGAATGCACAGGCCCGAGGCCCATCTGCCGTGGGTCTAGTCCGGCCCACTCGCTATCGACGATGCGCCCGAGCACCGGGAGCTGGTGTTGTTTTACTGCCGCTTCGCTCGCAAGTATCGTCCACGCTGCGCCATCGGTAATCTGCGCGCTGTTGCCGGCCGTGACGTTACCGACATCTCTGTCAAACGCGGGTTTGAGTTTGGCGAGCTTCGCGACACTGGAGTCGCGGCGCAAACCGTCGTCGGCCGAGTACGCGTTGCCCCGCGTATCGTAAATCGTTTCCATTTCGGTCAGACGGCCTTCATCGTGGGCCGCCGCGAGGCGTTCATGGCTGCGTACTGCGTAGCTATCCATCGTTGCGCGGTCGATACCGAATCGATGGGCGATGTTCTCTGCGGTTTGACCCATCGACAATCCCACCACTGGGTCGCGAAGGCCGCGCAACAGCCCGATTACGGGTTTCAGGTACGCCGGGCGCAGTGCCGCTAATGCGGAAAGTTTCGCGCCTACCGACTTGGCCTTCGCCCATCGACCAAGCCAGGCCACCATTTTGTTGTTCAGCAACACCGGCGAGTGACTCATCGATTCGACACCACCCGCTAAAACCAGGTTCGAGCGCCCGAGCCGAATATTCGTCGCAGCGGCATCGAGCGCCTGCATACCGCTCGCGCAATTGCGCTGCACGGTCCACGCCGGCACTGCGTCACCGCAGCCCAGCCGCAACGACACTACACGCGCGATATTCGCCTCATCCGCACTCGGTGCCACACAACCCAGAATTACTTCGTCGAATTGCTCGGCAGTAAATGGCTGGCGCATAAGCAGCGGTCGGCCGGCCGCTACCGCAAGATCCGCCGCCGCGAACGGGCCTGGCTTGCCGATTGCCTTCAGAAACGGCGAACGACTGCCGTCCACTACGCAAACCGCTTGCGTGTTTTGCATAAAAATGTTCCTCGTCAGACCGTCATGCTAACACGCACGGGGCGGCCATCGGTGATTGGACCATCCCGTTTGACCATAAGTTTACAACGTTTAATTTCACGGTAGCCCGTTCGCACGGCGGGCAACAACGCGCGCTCGGCATTCGCATTGACGGTGCCGGGCAGGCGACGTTAGGCTCAGCAGGACGGTGAGGCGACGCACCGATCCGCCATATCGCCCGCCCCAACCCGAGCCGCCCGCAGATGTCCGCAACGATCAATGCCAATCATCGACCGATTCGCAGCTACGTACGCCGGGAGGGTCGGATTACGTTTGCCCAACAGCGTGCGTTGGACGAATTGCTGCCACGCTATGGAATTGATACGCGGCAGCCGGATTTTCAAGACAAATTCGACTGCTATGGGAGTGTTATTACGGAAATCGGCTTCGGCGATGGCCAGGCGCTGCTTGAGATGGCGGGAGCACATCCCGACTGCGGATATCTGGGTATCGACGTGTTTCGACCCGGGGTCGGTAATCTACTACTGCAAATCGAGGCGCTCGGGCTCGACAATATACGGGTTGCGAAGGGTGACGCCGTTGACGTGTTGAGCCACTATCTTCCGCCCGAGTCGTTGCACGAAGTCTGGGTAATGTTTCCCGATCCCTGGCCCAAAAAGCGACATCACAAACGCCGTCTAATTCAACCGGCATTTGTCGATTTGGTAACTTCACGGCTACGCGCCAACGGCAGATTGCGTATCGCAACGGACTGGCAGGGTTACGCGGAGCATATAGAAACCGTTATAACCAACGAACCGCGATTGTCACGTGTCGCCGTGCCACATGGCGATCGCCCCGTCACCAAATACGAAAAGCGCGGTGTCGCACTTGGGCACCGGGTCTGGGATATGGAGTTTCAGAAACACGCGCCCGAGTAATGCCAACTCCAGGTCGCCTCCGGACCGGCGCCTAGTCGTCGTCGCGACGCACAACGAGCCCATCGAGTGCGCCGTCCATACCCACCGTGATCTGAAATTCAATCGGCCGGCAGCAAATCTGGCAGTCTTCAATATACGCTTGCGAACCGGCCGATGCATCGACGACGGTGGAATACATTTCACCGCAGTATGGGCACTGAATTTTGGTATTAACGAGCATGTCATTTAGGTCGCAGCACCAGTAGCGGATATCTTACACTTAGGGTACCCCGAATCGATTTACGACCGCTGCCCTGAGTACGAAATTGATCAGAGATTTATCAACCGGTGACACGTAACGAAACGAATTGCATGTCGAAACCCGATACCTCATGGTGGGATTACCACTCCGACCAACCCTATAAACTCGCGGCGTCACAAAAACCGCGATTGCGTGGCGCACAACTTCTGGAGTACAGCCGAATTGCGGCCACTGCAGCGGTAATGTTACCCGCCGTTTTGTGGCGTTACGCCCGTGCCCGCCCGCAGTTGCCGCGCCCTGACACCAAACCCTTTGTCGGCCTTGGCGTGTCTCCGGCCCCTAACCATAACGCGCAAATCCTGGAGATGGTGGATGAACTAGGGGTGCAGGAATTGCTATTGCGCGTGCCGGCGTGGGATTTAGACCATATCGATCGCTATCTCGAGTTCGCCCGGCAATTTCCAGATCAGCGCTTTCTCATCAGCATCCTGCAAAATCGCGCAAGTGTCACCAACCCGGATCGATGGCAGTACCACCTCGAAACCATATTCAACTCGTTTAAAACCGTTACCCGTGATTTTCAGATCGGTAACGCCATCAACCGCAGCAAATGGGGGTGCACGCATACCGGCGAGTATCTCGACTTGCTGGAACGAGCCGAGGCGGTGCGGCGCGATCACCCCGGCATTCGACTCATTGGGTCCTCGGTGATCGACTTCGAGCCGCTCGTAACGCTGCGGACGTTGATGAATTTCCGTCGTTACCGGCTGCACGGCTGCGCATCGCTAATGTATGTGAATCGCCGCGGGTCGCCATTCAATGGGCAGTATCGTTATTTTGATCTGGCCAACAAGCTGCGCGTGGTTGCCGCGATTCTGTCACTCTCGAATCGCAGCCAGGAGCGATTATGGATCACCGAAACCAACTGGCCACTGTTAAACACCAAGCCGTGGACTCCCAATTCGGGACATCCCCGCTCCACCGTCGATGAGCCGACCCAGGCCAAATATCTCACCGAGTATTATCAAATCGCGTACCAAACCGGGCTGGTCGAACGCGTCTATTGGTGGCAACTTATTAATCCCGGTTACGGCCTCGTGGACCACCGCGATGGGAAACTCCGCAAGCATCCGTCGTATTACGCCTTTAAGGACATTCTTGATGGAGGGTTATCAGGGAACCCCTGATTATCCGGTCACCGTGGAAATCGCATTGCGGCCGCGCTGCATTACTGAGCGAATCTCGGTCAACGAAACTGACGATATTTAAAAACTCTCGACGCCGCCGGCACCCGCAACGAGAACGACATCGGCCGAACGGCGCGCAAATAACCCGTTCGTCACCACACCGGGTATCTGATTTAACTGCGATTCAATCTCCGGCGGATTGGTGAGATCCAAATTACGCACATCGAGCACCAGGTTACCATTGTCAGTGGTAAATCCTGCCCGTATCGAGGGCTGGCCACCCAGTTTCACAATCCTACGCGCTACCATGCTTTGCGCCATCGGTATCACTTCGATTGGTAGTGGAAACCCGCCCAGTACATCTACTAACTTCGATTGGTCGATAATACAGACAAATTTCTGGCTTGCTTCGGCGATGATTTTTTCACGGGTCAGCGCGCCACCACCGCCTTTGATCAAGTAACGGTGCCGATTGGCCTCGTCGGCGCCATCGACATAAAGCGGCAACTCGCCCGTCCGATTCAAGTCAAGTACCGAGATACCATGGCCCTGCAGGCGCTCGGCGGTCGCTACCGAGCTTGCTACAGCGCCGTCAATTTTTCCCTTTTGCCGGGCCAGCGCATCGATAAAATGATTCACCGTTGATCCGGTGCCCACCCCAACCACGTCTCCAACTTCGATATAATCGAGGGCCGCTAGAGCAGCGGCTTGCTTTAAATCTTCGGCAACCATGATGTCTTCCTGTGTGAATGGATTAATGCGTAATATAAAGAGTACCCGCCCCAACGCAACGATGCTAGACCGTTTCCAGCAATGACCGACCAATACATCGGAAGAATTCTGACGGCGCGGGTCTACGAGATTGCAGAGGAAACCGCGCTGGACTTCGCGGCCAATTTGTCACGGCGCATCGGTAGTAATGTGTGGCTAAAGAGAGAAGACCAGCAACAAATTTTCTCCTTCAAACTACGCGGTGCCTACAACAAAATGGCGCTGCTTCGGCAACGTCAGCGCGACCGCGGCGTGGTGGCGGCATCGGCCGGAAATCACGCCCAGGGAGTCGCGTTGGCAGCCCGCCAGCTTCGCTGCCACGCCGCTATCTTTATGCCTGTTACAACGCCGCAGATTAAAGTCGATGCGGTACGTGCGCTTGGCGCCGAGGTTGAATTAGTGGGCGATAGCTACGACGGAGCGAATGCCTACGCCAGCGAATTCTGCCGTCGACAACAACGCACGATGGTGCCGCCCTATGACGATGTGGACGTTATCTCCGGAAACGGCACGATTGGATTTGAGATCATTAAGCAACATAAGGGTCCGTTGGACGCTATATTCGTGCCAGTTGGAGGCGGTGGCCTCATAGCCGGCATCGCGGCCTATATAAAGCAGATCCAACCTAAGATTAAGATTATCGGTGTCGAGCCGGAAGACGCCGATGCGATGCATCGATCACGACTTGCCGGTCGTCGCGTCCGGCTCAAGGAAGTCGGAATTTTTGCAGATGGCGTGGCAGTGAAACAAGTCGGTAAGGAAACGTTTAGACTTGTGCGACGTTATGTTGATGACATTATTCTTGTTAGTACCGATGAAATATGCGCCGCCATTAAGGACGTGTTCGAGGACACGCGGTCGATAATGGAGCCATCCGGCGCACTGGCAGTGGCGGGGCTCAAAAAGTTCGCCGAGCTACGCAATGCTAAGAACTCCGAATTTACCGCCATTACCTCGGGCGCTAATATGAACTTCGACCGGCTACGCCACGTCTCCGAACGGGCCGAAATCGGAGAACGTCGCGAGGCCATAATTGCTGTGACGATACCGGAGAAACCGGGAAGCTTTCGACGCTTTTGTTCAATAATCGGCAAGCGATCCATTACCGAATTGAACTATCGCTATGCGGATCCCAAACACGCCCATATTTTTGTCGGCTTGCAAATTCAAGACACTGCCGAAGTCGACAAGCTCACACAACGACTACGGCACCGTGGCTATGCCACCGTCGATTTCACCGATAACGAGATGGCCAAAGTGCATGTCCGCCACATGGTAGGGGGCCGGGCGCCTTTGGCCGAAAACGAAAGTATTTATCGATTTGAATTTCCGGAACGTCCGGCGGCATTATTGAACTTTCTACAAAATATGGGCGCAACCTGGAATATCAGCATGTTTCACTATCGCAACCACGGCAACGACTTTGGCCGGGTGTTATGTGGCATTCAAGTTCCTAGTGGCGAACAACAGGCTTTCCGCCGGTTTCTACGAGACCTCGGTTATCCATTTTCCGAAGAAACTCATAACCCTGCATGTCAATTGTTTCTAGCATGAGCACGGACGCATCCCCGTTACGATTTATCGGGTTGTATGAATTACCCGGCGAAGGACTGGTCGTCGAGTTTCGTTACGAAGGAGAGGTTTTGTTATACGACCGTTGCGGCTTGCAACACCGCATTGTGCAACGCAAACACGACGGTCTCGATACGTCGGTCGAAGAAGTCGCGCTTGGCCGAATTAACGCGATAGGAACGAATTATACGTTCTAGGGCTGTGGGTGGCGGGTGCGAGTTTCGGTATCCTGACGACGTATCCCGATTGCCGAGTTATGTCGCAGGCCGAACTGTCCGGCGCCGACCCCGAATACTCGGCGGCCTATCAGCAGGTCGCCTCCGAGCATCGATACCAATAACATTGGGCAATTCACGACACTGCACGCAAATTCCAAAGTCGTCGAGACGATCTACGCGGCCGCAGTGGGCGCAGTAGTGTATCGTTCGAGATTCGCGGTTCAGTTTTGCCATACGATTACCCTTCTTCATAAGTATAGACCACAAAAAAACAGGATTTGCTTCACCCATCTGCAAAAAATTGTTACGGTCTGTTCACTGGCCAATAGCCGCAACCTTACGGTTCGCAAGACTCATGAGAGCTCCCGAAACTTCGACATAAACGTTTGCTATGCCTGCATTTTTCCCAACTGAATGGACACGACCCACGCAACCGCCAGTTCTCGAACCACGGCAGGTGCACGTCTGGTCGGCACCGCTCGATGTACCCGCGGCAGCGCTTGCGCGCTTACGAACGTTTTTGACGAATGCTGAAATTCAACGCGCCGAACGATTGCGGAGACCGCTGCACCGAGCACGTTATGTCGCAGCGCGCGGCTATTTGCGCACTCTGTTGGGCGTATATCTGCACACCGACCCCGCCGCTTTGCGCTTTCGACTCGGCAAGTTCGGCAAACCGTTCTTAGCCCAAGAGCGTGGCGCGGACCGGCTCGAGTTCAACTCCACCGATTCGCAATCTATGGGGTTGTTTGGCTTTATTTGGGGGCGCGAATTGGGCGTCGATTTGGAATGTCTGCCGCGCAATACCGACTACGTGCGCATTGCACGCCGTAAATTCGCCGCGATAGAAGCCGAGCATTTAGCCAAGATTCCCGCAACCGAACAGCTAACGGCATTTCTTGCCTGTTGGACCAGAAAGGAAGCGTACGGCAAAGCGTTGGGCGTTGGCATTCGCTATCCGTTGCACGAAGTCGTGCTCTGCGATGCACTACAGTGCGCGACCCGGCCGCTCATCGACTCGGAGCAGAGCACTTGGGTTTTGAAACAAATTCAGCCTACCCCGAATTCAGTGGCTGCGATTGTCGTGGCCGGCGCAGACGATTGGACGCTTCGTTGTTTCGAGTTGGATCCGGCCACCGTCAGCGATTATTCGGCATTTACTTTTTAATCCATCCTTGCGATTCGTAGATCGCAGCGCCAATGTACTCCTTGACGGCTAACGTCGTGAGGCCAAGCGCGTCTACCGACGGCACCCAGTCGAGCGCACCGGGTCGCCGATATTTGGTGACCAGGATATCTGTTGGCGACGCAACGACATCGATGCCAGCAGAACGGAACGTGGCCATGGCCCTAGGCATATGAATCGCTGACGTCACCAGCAGCACGCGGCCATAACCGTTGCGGTCTATGAGCTTTTCCACCTCCAACGCGTTTTCATGGGTATTACGACTGTTTTGCTCCGTGACGATCGCGCCGGCCGGCACTCCCCATTCTTGTAATAATTCCGCCATGTGCGCCGCTTCGGCAAGGGCTGCGGTTTGCGGGAATACATTGCCACCACTCGCGATAATTATCGGTGCACGACCCGCAATGTATAGACGTGCCGCATGCAGTACGCGATCGGCGCCCTCACCAAGTTCGGCGGTGACCCGCGGTGGCACCTTGATGTTTACACCGCCGCCGAGAACGATAATCGCATCGGCCTGCGGCGATTGTTCGACGCTAAGCGGCAAATACTGGCGTTCGAGTCGCCCCGCTAATTCCTTTGCTACCGGCGGCATCGCACTCGCGGTAAGAAACAGAAAACTCAGCGTCACGAACAACGTACCGCTGCGGCGCCAACCACGCCACAATGCCAACATTGCAATAAACAACATCAGCAATGCAAAATTCAGGGGGTATATAAAAAGTGGCAACAACTTTGACAAAAGGATCGTAATATCCATAGGATTATCCAGGTCGGATTACCGGGGTGATATTGGTCTTTAACACTTTACACCATTGTTCGTCTAAGCGCGCGCCGGTGCGGCTCAATAGAGTTGTTCGCATCGAGTCGCATGGGTGCAAACGCTAACGAGCGTACGCAAATCGCTAAACTATTCGCTGATAAGCCCGGCCGACTCGATGACGATATCATCGTTCGGGACGTCGCCAAACGAACCCACCTGACCGCGCGGCACGTCGGCGATAGTTTGCACCACATCCATGCCGGCCACGACCTTGCCGAATACGGCATACCCCCAGCCCTGTGGCGTCTTAGCGGTGTGATCCAAAAACTTGTTATCAACGACACTGATGAAAAACTGAGACGTCGCCGAGTGTGGGTCATTGGTACGAGCCATAGATAAGGTTCCGGCGCCGTTTTTCAGCCCGTTATCAGCTTCATTCTCGATGGGCGGGCGTGGTTCGCGGCGATCCATCCCTGGGAGAAATCCACCGCCCTGCACCATAAATCCCGGAATCACCCGATGAAAAATCAGGCCGTCGTAAAACCCGTCCGCAACATACTCAAGGAAATTGGCGGCGCTAGTTGGTGCGGCATCGGCAAACAATTCAATATCGATGACCCCTAAGGTCGTAGTAAATCGTACCATCGGATTACTCTGGGTTGATTGTGCGGCATTGACTGTCGTCCACGGCCCGGCCATCAGGAACAGAGTCAACGTAACTACGAATCTGCCAAGCATGCGAGCTGGATACATGTGTTTTGATCTCTAACTGTCGGATAGTTTAATTATATAATCCCATTGCTTTTTCGTCACCGGCATGATGGAAAGCCGGGTGCCACGTTGCAGCAACGGCATGTCGATCAGTGCTTTATAGGTTTTAAGTTCCTGCAATGATATCGCACGTTTGAGTTTACGCTTCAAGCGCACGCCTACCATTACCCACCGCGGGTTTTCAGCGGTCGCCTTCGGGTCGAAATACTTGGATTTCGAATCGAGTGCCGAATTGTCGGTATAGGCCGCGCGCACGACCTCCATAATGCCGACAACCCCAGGCTCGGCGCAACTCGAGTGATAAAAAAATGCCTGATCACCGATTTTCATTTCGTCGCGCATAAAATTGCGCGCTTGATAATTGCGTATACCGTCCCAATGGTCGGTTTTTTTAGGCTGCGCCGCGAGATCATCAACTGAATACGCGTCGGGTTCGCTTTTCATTAACCAATATTTCACTGTTATCTCCACACCACGGGTTCAGCTACAAACGATTCGCTGCATCCGTCAATATCACTTTGATAGAGTACCAGTGCTATTCAGAAATGCGCAGACGTTCGATATTGCTACTGACTCCAGTTTCCGGATTCACCGTGATGATGACCCCACACAACGTGGACTTGCCGGTTGCTACGGCGAGCCGCTCGGGCATGCGCCCCACAAATCGCCGTACCGACCCTTCCACTTCCATACCGATCACCGAATCGTAGCACCCGGTCATTCCGGCATCGGAAATAAAAGCAGTACCTTTCGGCAACACGCATTCATCGGCGGTGGGCACGTGGGTATGGCTGCCCACTACGGCGCTGACCTGACCGTCTAAATAGCGGCCCATCGCTTGTTTTTCGCTCGTGGCCTCGGCATGGAAGTCCACCAATATTACCTTCACGTCATCGGGTCGACGTGCCAACACCCGATCTGCGCACCGAAATGGACAGTCCAGTGCCGGATGCATGAACACCGTGCCCATGAGGTTTAAGATTCCGACTCGGGCACCGTTTCGCGCCGTCGCCACCAACCATCCTTTGCCGGGCGACGAATCCGGGTAGTTGTGGGGTCGCAGCAAGCGCGGTTCGTCGTCAATGAACTCGAAAACCTCGCGCTTATCCCAAATGTGATTGCCGGATGTCAATACATCGACATCATGCACAAAAAATTCATCCACGACGCTCCGCGTGACGCCAAACCCTCCCGCCGCGTTTTCCGCGTTCACAACGACCAGATCGATATCCTGTTGGCCCGCCAGAGACTCCAGAGCACGGAACAACACGCGACGTCCTGGCTTCCCGATCACATCGCCAACAAATAAGATCTGCATAGGCCCTAAATGCGAATCAAATTGGACTTCAACGAGAAGCTATTGTAGCGCGATCTGATTCAGCCGCCACTAACCGGATAGAACTCGCGGTCGGTGAGAATACCATCCAACGGGATATCCCAATGCTCGAGTTCAATCCGATCGACGCGTTGCAGTTCATGGGCCAGCCCGATTAAGCGCGGTTGCCGCCACTGATCGCGCAGCTTTAGATAGGCTAGGCTGCGGTCGTAATAACCGCCGCCCATGCCGATCCGACTGCCGTGCATATCGAATGCCACGAGCGGCAGCAGAATCAGGTCGAGTTCCATAGGCCGCAAACATCGCGTCCACAGCGATGGCACTTCGGCGATGCCAAATCGGTTAGCCCGCAGTGGCGATGACCTTGTATAGCGTGCAAAGCGAATTACCCGGTGGCGCCCAGGATAAAGCACCGGCAAAAATATCGATTTACGCATTGTCCAGGCGATGTCGATTGCGGTGCGCGGATCGATTTCACCGTCGCTCGGATAATACACGGCGATTCTTCGACTACTGGAATATGCGCGCAGTCGAAGCAATCCGCGCGCGAGGCCTTCGGCCGCGGTGCGCTGTTCGCTTCGGCTTAATGCCCTGCGCCGAGCGCGCATCTGCGCACGCAGTCCGATTCTTGGCAATCCCAATGACTCCTGCGAATTTGCGCGCGATAACTTCGTCAGCTCCAATTGGGCCGGAGCGACGTCCACACGAGCGCTGGTACTACGCACCAGAATAAATTGCGGCGCGCAAAATACGTACGGCCAATTACAGTTGATAGGTGGCGCCACCCACCTGTGCCGTATTGATTCTTGGCCTTGAACCGAGTCGGTCCAAGTGGGAGCCACGGCGAGCGCATCAGGCGTTCCGCTCACACTTAAGCGGCGGACATGCACAACAGCGCCTGCAACTTGGCCCCCGGTCGAAAATCTAGGTTCTAAGGATTACAGAACCAACTCGAACACCGCAGGCAGCGCCAAACTCTTGCTACGCCCGACCGCTCCGGCCTGACATATCGACGCAAACACAACCAAAGGAACCTCCGCATAAGTCATGACCGATCAATTTGGGTCCAAAATAATCAATCTCTGCGTTGCGAAACGCAAGCAATAGCCGGGCTATTACTGGCGCTCCGCGCCTTGATCTTGATCATTTTGGCTCCCAACTTGCTTCGCCCAGACTCATGCAGAGATTCCTAAAGCGTCAGCTGTGTTTGCTCTTGCATAACGTC
>CAXMMZ010000236.1:0-2507 GCA_964194565.1 Arenicellales bacterium | reverse complement strand
TTCATCGTCATTAACATGCGCCGTACATCGGGATGGTTAATGATCGTGACACGCTCCTCACGGCTGCCTGCCGCACGGCCCTGCACTCGGGCCATCGCGTACTCGCGGGCTTGCTGGTAGGCGCGTTCTGCAATGGCGAGCCCCTCGATGCCGACTGCATGACGTGCCAAGTTCATCATCGTGAACATGTATTCGAGGCCGCGATTCTCTTCACCAATCAAGTAACCGATCGCACCACCGCTATCGCCGTAAGACATCACCGCCGTGGGGCTGCCGTGAATGCCGAGTTTTTCCTCAATCGACACACAGTAAACATCATTTCGTTCACCCAACGCGCCGTCACCGCCGACCAGGAACTTTGGCACGATGAACATCGAAATCCCTTTCACCCCCGGCGGCGCATCCGGCGTTCGCGCTAACACCATATGAATGATGTTATCGGTCAAGTCGTGCTCACCGTAGGTTATGAATATCTTTTGCCCAGTGATCAGATAATGATCGCCGCTGGGTTCCGCCTTGGTGCGCAGCGCGCCTAAATCCGATCCGGCTTGGGATTCGGTCAGATTCATCGTGCCGGCCCACTCACCCGACACCAACTTCGCAAGATACTTAGCCTTCTGTTCTGCGGTGCCGTGCAAATCGATAGCATGCACTACACCTTGGGTTAGCATCGGACACAATCCAAACGACATGTTGGCGGAATGCCACATCTCCTGCACCGCCGTCGCCACTAACCAGGGCAAACCCTGGCCACCGTGCTCGGCATCGAATGCCAAGCCGTTCCAGCCACCCTCGACGAACCCGCGATACGCATCCCGCCATCCTTCCGGGGTACGGACTTCACCCGCGTCGCAACTCGAGCCCTGCTCGTCGCCGATACGGTTCAACGGTGCCAACACCTCAGCAGAGAATCGCCCGGACTCCTCCAGTACAGCGCTCACGAGATCGGCAGTCGCGTCCTCGAAGCCCGGTAATTGACTGACGCCATGCAGGTCCGCAAGTTCGTTTAACACGAATTCCATATCGGGAATCGGTGCGATGTAGTCGGTCATACGTGAGAATTTCCTTATTTCGGGTTCGGCCCAGAATCGAATAATAGTATAGATGGGGGGTAAAAGACTCGACACCGTCGCTATGCGCTGTCGTCGCCTACCAACCAAGCACTATACTGCGCCCGCACCAACAATGCGTGGCCTGCACCACAGTGACACCACCGAACTTGCTACGAAAGCTGTTTGAGGCCGCCGTCGGCGCGGCCGACCCGCGCCACTGCGTGCCGCCGTATCTGCCCGCGCAGCCGCCGGGACGAACCGTCGTGGTGGGCGCGGGTAAGGCTGCGGCCGCAATGGCACGAGCGGTCGAAACCAACTGGCAAGGCACGTTGTCGGGGCTCGTCATTACCCGCTATGGTCACCGGGTCGATTGCGACCGAATTCGAGTCGTCGAGGCCGGCCACCCCGTACCCGATACCGCGGGCCAGCACGCCGCCCGTGAGATTTTCGATCGAGTTCGCGGCCTCGGTGCAAATGACTTGGTGCTGTGCCTGATTTCGGGCGGAGCATCGTCGTTGTTGACGCTACCCGCACCCGGTATCGCTCTCGAAGAGAAACGAACCGTTACGCGCCAATTGCTGACCTCAGGCGCGACGATCGGCGAAATAAATTGCGTGCGCAAGCACCTCTCGGCCATCAAGGGTGGACGTTTGGCACAGACTTGTCATCCAGCGACCGTCAGGACGCTGCTGATATCGGACGCACCGGGTGACCATCCGACGATAATCGGGTCGGGCCCGACCGTAGCCGACCCGACCTCATGTGCCGACGCACTCGATGTACTGCGTCGCTATAGGCTGGAGATACCGGCCGCGATCGAGCAGCGATTGATCGATGGCACACTGGAAAGCCCGAAGCCGGGCGACGACGCGTTTCGCCACGATACCGTCCATATCGTCGCGCGCCCCTCGCAATCGCTTGAGGCTGCGGCCGCGTTAGCGCGCGCACACGGCATCACACCGATCATATTGGGAGACGACCTCGAAGGCGAGGCCCGTGCGCTTGCACGGCAGCACGCGGAGCGAGCGCGGACATATCAAGGAACGCTGCCGTGCGTGTTGCTATCCGGCGGTGAGACCACGGTGATGGTCAGCGGAGCCGGTCGCGGTGGGCGTAACACGGAATACCTGTTAGCACTCGCGATCGCGCTCGACGCCGCAGCAAATACCTATGCATTAGCCGCGGATACCGACGGTATTGACGGCACCGAGTCCAACGCGGGAGCCGTCATCGGCCCCGATACGCTGAGCCGGGCACGTGCCGCCGGCATCAACGCGGGCCAACAACTTTCCAAGAATGATGCGTACGGATTCTTTGCCGCTATCGATTCGTTAGTAGAGACCGGACCGACGCTTACCAACGTTAACGACTTTCGGGCGATCCTAATTGGCCATTGCTAAGCAATTGCGAGCCACTTCGGCAAAAAATTGTGCCGTAACTCATTCGTAAATGTGG
>CAXMMZ010000235.1:0-5523 GCA_964194565.1 Arenicellales bacterium | reverse complement strand
ATTACTTCGTGCCGTAGATCCGATCCCCGGCGTCTCCCAGCCCAGGTACGATGTAGCCATGGTCATCGAGATGGTCGTCGATGGCGGCGGTGTATAACTCGACATCGGGATGGGCGTCGTTGAAGGCTTTTATGCCCTCCGGGGCCGCGAGCAGGCACACGAATTTTATGTGTTTGGCGCCGCCTTGTTTGAGGCGGTGTACGGCGGCAATGGATGAATTGGCGGTGGCCAGCATGGGATCGACCACGATCACCAACCGGTCACCCATATCTTGGGGCACTTTATAGTAATACTCGATGGCGACGAGTGTTTCGGGGTCGCGGTACAAACCGATGTGTCCGACCCGTGCCGACGGTAACAGATCCAGCATGCCGTCCAGCAAACCGTTACCGGCGCGTAGAATAGAGACAAAACACAGCTTCTTACCGGCTAATACCGGGGCTTCGAGCGCCGCCAATGGCGTCTCAATTTCCCGTGTCGTCATGGGTAAATCACGGGTGACCTCATAGGCCAACAATAGGGATATCTCACGTAGCAATTGGCGAAAGTCGGACGTCGACGCTTCTTTGCGACGCATCAGCGTGAGTTTGTGTTCTACCAGTGGGTGATCCACCAAGTGGATTGCGAGCGTAGATCGGTCGATTTTATTCGTCATGGATTCGTTATTTCTGGTTTGGCGATGGGCTCAGAATACCGTGCCGTCGCTGTGCAGTCGAATCGGTGGACTCGCGTCAGCACGGCGCGTCGCCGCCAGCTCGCGACCGGCATTCCAGGTTCCACCCTGTAAGATTCGCGCCAACGGCAGTTGAATCGAATCGAGCCCACGCCGTCGCCGGATGTGCCCGGCGAGCCGGTCCAGCAGTGTGACCGTAAGTGCGCGCCACTCGACAATCGCCTCACTCGCGGCATATTGGGGTTCATTAATGATATCAGGTTCGCAAACTTGCAATACTTCGCTGTCGATAAACAACCCGCCGTTGCGGTATTCCGCCAGACCGGTGAGCCCGTCCATGGCCGATACAGACAAACCGGCCCATTCCAACGGTTCGATCAACGAGTAGGTGAGCCACTGCGAAAGCTTGTGGAATGGCACCCAGCCGCGAGTCGGGCCCGGCTCGGTGAGGGCGCTGTGCCGACCCGCATCACCCACCGTAATGCCGTCGATGGCCACGGCATTGGGCCAGATCGGTCCGAATTCGAATAGCACACAGGTCAAAATCTCAGCAGCGTTTATCATCGATCTCAGCGGCGCGTCGGTGAAGGCTTTGAACAGGTCAGCGATGCGTGGTGCCGGTTGTGCGGTGGCGCCGAGGCGTTCCTGCAAGCGGCGGCCTAAACGATTCAGCAGCGCGACACGACCGGCGCAGCCGAGCAGGGGATTGTCCGCTGTCACCTGAAAAGCATGGCGCAGTTGTGACTCGGTTAACTGCGTTAGGGCGTCCGCATCGACTCGGTGGTTCGCCGCAGATGACAATCCACCCTCGCTGAACCAATCGAAACTCGCCACTGCAAGGCCTTCGGAACGCGCGTAGACCGTACCACTAGCGGCTTCCCGGTAGCTCCAATCGGGGCCGGCGCCCGCATCGAGCAGTACACTCACGACCGCCAGATCGATAGCGGCGCGGGTGCGCTCGGCCGAGTCCAATTCCGGGTGGCCCGAGCACCAGTCGGCCCAGCGGTCCCGCGCGCTGACCTCGAAATGTCGCCAACGACTATGGTACGGGATTTCTCCGCTCGGATAATGCCGCGCCGTGACATAATCGACGAATTCGGCGCAATCGGGCAGTGCGCCCAAATTCAGCGAGAAATAGCGCGATTTCCCTGCGGCCACATAATCGAATACTTGCCCACTGCGCGCGCGCACGGCGGCGCTGGATAGTAACCAACTGCCTGAGGATTGGGGCGGGGATTGTCCGCTCAATAGTCGTCGAGGCCCCGGCCATGGGTTCGGGCCAATGCGTCCTCGTCGGGTGTGACGCCTTCCGTGTAGTAACCGGCGGCTTTTTTGGCTTCCATCTCGACTCGCGCGTCCTCCGGGATCATTTCTTCGGGGATCGAGACGCGGCAAGCGATCGCGATGCCTTGCTGAGTGATGGCGTCGTATTTCATGTTGCTCATCGAAACAAATCGATCGATACGAGTTATACCGAGCCAATGCAGTGGGTCTGGCATGAGTTCTTGAAAGCGCACATCCTGTACTCCTGCCACGCACTCAGTGCGCGCGAAATACGCATCGGCGCGATCGCCACCGATCTGGCGTTTACGGGCGTTGTAGACGAGAAATTTGGTGACTTCGCCGAGCGCACGACCTTCCTTACGGTTATACACGATCAGGCCGGCACCGCCTTCCTGCGCCGTTTTGATGCACGCGTCGATACCGTATATCAGATACGGGCGGCAGGTGCAGATATCCGAACCAAATACATCGGATCCACTGCATTCGTCGTGGACCCGACATGCGAGCGGCCGCTCGGGGTCGGTAATTGCACCGATCTCACCGAAGATATACAGCGTCTGGCCGCCGATCGGCGGCAAAAAAACCTTAAGATCGGTACGGGTTACGAGTTCCGAATACATGCCACCGGTTTGTTCGAATAAGGTGCGCCGTAGTGTGGCTTCTTCGGTATGGCAGCGTTTTGCGATACCGGGTAGGTACCAAACCGGCTCGATGGCAATCTTGGTGACGTTGACCTCGCCGGTGGGTAGCAAAATCCGGCCGTCCGGTTCGAGCCGGCCCGCGCCAATTTCGCCTTGTAACTCCGGCACCGTCAAGCGTGCCCGTGTTACTGCGATCGTGGGCCGGATATCCGCGCCCGTATCGGCCCACTGCGCAAAACTTTCGCTCACAATATGTCCGTACGGATCGATAGACACGATCTTATCGGGGTCGCTCCATTGTGGATAAGGGCCGATATCGGTTGTCGGCAACGTGTCCGTCAGATCCGGTTTGTGCAGCGGGCTCAATGATCCGGACGCGACGGCCAGCGCACGGTACAACGCATAGGATCCGGAATGGGCTCCGATCGCGTTGCGTTGACCGTCAACCGCGAATGTGCCGACCACAGGGCCTCGTTCGGCGGCATTGGGCGCGCCCCAACTCAGCGCAGCGGGTTTATGGTGTCCGCTCGGATGTGAGGTCAGAACGATATGGTTCGGTGTGTGAGAATCACTCATCGACAAATGTCTTGCCCGAATTCCGCCAGTGGGTTCGGGATACCCAGTAAGTGTAGAAGATCGCCTGGTCGATTCGCAATCGCAGTGTCCGTCCAATTCGGGTATTGCCAATGTGAGTATTGCCAATTTGAGTATTGAATTGGCGCCTTGCGGTCGCGGATAATTCGCGCCGGGTACGCCGGCGCATCGAGCCCGCTATCGTACCTGTCCACCGCCACCCGCACTACAACCGGAGTAGCTATCGTATGTCACAACCGCGGACATTAACAATCAATAACGGCACGCCGCCCGCGCCGACGTTTTCGGAAATGGAGATGCAGCGGCGCTTAGATGCGCTGCGCGCCCACATGGTCGATCTAGATATCGATTGTTGTGTTTTTACATCGATCCATAACATCAGCTATTTCGCCGATTTCGTGTACTGCTCGTTCGGTCGTAACTATGCGTTGGTGGTTACTCAGGAACGCGCCACGACGATCAGTGCCAATATCGACGGTGGCCAACCGTGGCGGCAGTCTTATGGCCACGATAATGTGGTATACACGGACTGGCAGCGCGATAGTTATTTTTTTGCTGTGGCCGAACTCGCCGGTGGTCGTGCGCGGGTTGGCATCGAATTCGATCACGTCACATTGCAGAACCAGGCCAATTTTGAGATCGCATTAAGCGGCGCTGAGTTTGTTGATGTAGGGGTCACGACGATGCAGATGCGGATGCGCAAATCTGCCGAAGAACAAGCGCTGATTCGCCAGGGGGCACGAATTTGTGATATCGGCGGCGCGGCGCTGGTGGAAGCGTTACACGAAGGCGCTCCAGAATACGAGGTGGCGCTGCATTCGACCCAGGCCATGGTGCGGGCCATCGCTCGAGCTTATCCCCACACCGAGTTGATGGATACCTGGACGTGGTTTCAATCCGGAATAAATACCGACGGCGCCCATAATCCGGTTACCAGCCGGCGGCTACAGAAAGGCGATATTCTGAGCCTGAATTGTTTCGCAATGATCTCGGGGTATTATCAAGCACTCGAGCGAACCTTATTCTTCGACCACGCATCTGATGATGCGCTACGCCTTTGGGAAATTAACTGCGAAGTGCATCGAACCGGATTGACACTGATCAAGCCGGGAGTTAAGTGCATGGATATCGCCACCGAACTCAATGAAATATACGCGGCTCATGATTTGTTGCAGTACCGCACATTCGGATACGGGCATTCGTTTGGCACGCTGTGCCATTATTATGGTCGCGAAGCCGGATTGGAGTTGCGGGAAGATATCAAGACGGTTTTGGAACCCGGCATGGTGGTATCGATAGAGCCGATGATTATGTTGCCCGAGGGCAAACCCGGGGCAGGCGGTTATCGTGAGCACGATATCCTCATCGTCGATGAGTCGGGGGCCGAAAACATCACCCATTTTCCGTACGGGCCGGAGCACAACGTTATCCGTTGAGACGGGTCGGAACCGCCGACCCAGGATTGTTACACGTGCGCGTATTGCGTCACGCGATTCGGACATTACTCATTGCTACGGTCTTCTGTCCGCGGCCCACAATTTCGCCTCGCGAGTCTATGTGAGGCGAATGAAGCCCTTCCGGCTACCGGGTACAATGGCGTGGTTCGAAACGTGGCACCGATGGCGCCGCTACTGATTCTGGTGTATATACGGCCACACGGTGGGTGTGGCGATGGGTCGCGATGAAAATTCTGCTCAGTAACGACGACGGGTATCTTGCTCCCGGGTTGGCCTGCTTGGCTGACGCACTCGGCGATGCCGGCGAAGTGGTCGTTGTGGCACCGGATCGCGACCGTAGCGGCGCGAGCAATTCTCTCACGTTGCGCGCGCCGTTGCGCGTAAAACGAGCGACCGATAGCGGGTTCTATTATGTGAACGGCACACCTACCGATTGCGTGCATCTGGCAGTGACCGGGTTGATGGAGAAGGAGCCCGACATGGTCATTGCAGGTATCAATAACGGCTCCAATTTGGGTGACGATACCTTGTATTCTGGCACCGTGGCGGCGGCCATCGAGGGTCGCTTTTTGGGTTATCCGGCAATTGCGATTTCGCTCGTGGACCGGGCCACGCACTACGATACTGCAGGTTACGTCGCGCAGAAACTATTGCAACGTATTCGAAGCGAGGCGTTGCCAGCCGACACGATTCTCAATGTCAACGTACCTGACGTGCCAACCGAACACCTTGCGGGATTTCAGGCGACACGCCTCGGCAACCGCCATAAGTCGGAACCGGTGATTACGGATCGCGATCCCCAGGATGAACTGGTTTATTGGATTGGCCCGGCCGGTCCGGAACAGGATGCCGGCCCTGGCACCGACTTCCACGC
>CAXMMZ010000234.1:0-4512 GCA_964194565.1 Arenicellales bacterium | reverse complement strand
AATCTACCCGCTTTGAGACTCGTTTTTCAGATTCTGCGATAACGCGAGACGCAAATAATCATTCAATGCGAGGGATGCTTTTTTTTCATTCGATGATTCATCGATAAACGACTGCACTTCGATTGGTTCCAGGACGTCCAATCGAAACATCACGCGCCGTTGCGGGATACGATACCATGGCTCGTTCTTGGTGAGCGTCGTGGGCGTACAGTTTATCGATACCGGGAGGCACGGTGAGCCGGCGCGTATGGCTATGGTTGCTGCACCCCTTTTAAAATCTAGTGTTTTCCCGGGAATCGATCGCGTCCCTTCGGGGAATAGAATCAAATTGTGACCCGCTTTTAGTCGCTTTATGCATTCCTCCATTACAAATTCGGGATCTTTATTGGGAATGTATTCGATAGTGCGCATTGTCATCATGGTAATGGGATTAGACCACATTGCACTCTTTACAACACAGTCAGCATCCCGAAATATCGAAAGCAAGAAGACCACGTCAATTAAGGACGGATGATTGGCAACAACCAAGCACCCCTGGGCGGTATTTACGATTTCATCACCGGTGATGCGATAACGCAAGACACCCAAACCGTTCATTATTTCAATAAATAAATAAAAACCACCGGTCACCGTCCAGCGAGCGATTTTGCGCCGCCGTATCGGGTTATGCACTATGATCCATAGCGCGGGGAAAACCACTATCCCGAGTACAAGGCCGGCAAGGCCGAAGAGACCAAAACAAATCGCGGTCGCGACTAAGCGCCACAGCCAGTTAAATCGTGCCATGGTGTTTTGAAGTAATAATCGGGCCTCAAAAGTTGTGTTGTTATGATTCTCCATCCGCTAGTCTAACCTGCGTAGTACATAATTAAATCGTTTTCCCGGCTAATCGAGCGGGTAACACGTTGCGTAACGTTAACGTCGGAGCGGCGTTTAGCGTATGGTGGCTGACAGGCAATGCTTTTATACTTGCAAATCATGAAAGATATTAGGATACGCGCTCACACTCTAACCTGTGCCGCCGGTGTCGGATTAGCTGCAATACGTACAGCCTTATGGAGTCGGGTGAGTGGGCTGCGCAAAAATGATTTTCCGTATTCGGGGTTAGACACATGGATTGGACGTGTTGACGCGGTAGACGATTTCCAGTGGACCGGCGCGAATCGGGAATGGGAGTCGCGTAACAATGCTTTGGCGGCTGTTGGTATCGAGCAAGATGGCTTCATGTCTGAGCTCAACAGTGCGGCGCTTGAGTTTGGCTCCGATCGAGTCGGTGTAGTAATCGGGAGCAGTACCGCAAACATTGGCCAAACTGAACTGGCTTATCGGGAGTTGGAAAACGGCACACGCCTGCCCGAAAGGTTTCGTCAAGCTAAAGTGCACAATCCTCACTCCCAGGCCGCGTTTGTCGCTCACTACACTGGATTATTTGGGCCCACGATGACGATTAGCACGGCATGCTCATCATCGGCGAAAGTATTTGCAACTGCCGCACGATGGTTAAGTATGGACATAGTTGATGCGGTATTAGTCGGCGGTGTCGACTCATTGTGTCTGAGTGTCTTGCATGGATTTCACTCCTTAGAATTGATCTCGCCATCGGTTTGCCGCCCCTTCGATCGGCGCCGGAATGGCATAAACATCGGTGAAGCCGCAGGATTTGCGTTAATTGTGCGCGCGAGCGCGGCCACGACGGATAGCATACGCTGCTCAGGCTACGGTGAAAGTTCAGACGCCCATCATATGTCGCATCCTCATCCTGAAGGTTTGGGCGCTGAACAGGCAATGCGCGCCGCGCTTGCGAGGGCAGAAATTTCTCCCCAGGAAATCGGCTATATCAATCTGCATGGAACCGCGAGCCGGGTCAACGACGCGGTCGAAACGAAAGCGCTCGCACGATTGTTTACGTCGGCAACAAAGGTTTCATCGACTAAAGGATGGACCGGTCACGCATTGGGTTCGGCGGGTATCGTTGAGGCTACGATAGCGATGGAAGCATTACGGGCAAACCGAATTCCAGGAACCTTGAACTTAGATGAACCGGATGAATCGTTATCTTTCATGGTGCAGCAAGACAACGCAGATATCCCATTGCAGCATGTAATGTCAAATTCCTTCGGTTTCGGCGGTAACAATTGTTGTTTGATATTTAGTGAGGGACAAACACTCTGAATAGGTCCGGGCCGGATCGGCGAAATTGATGCAACTTAATGTGTTGGGCGTTGGCGTATGGGGCCCCGGTTTCTGTGACTGGACGTCGTTTATTGAACTATTAGGCGGTGCGGAAAAAGTGCCAATAGATCCTCCGGTTACACTGTCGCCTAAGCCGGATGTTATCCCGGCACGGGAACGTAGGCGCTCGCCACTGTGCGCTCGCATGGCGGTCGAAGTAGCCGCTCAGGCCTGCGAACAAGCAGAACTTTCACCTGCCGACACAGCGTGCGTATTCGCATCGGCTATGGGTGACTTGGACATTACCGATTATATGTGCCGTACATTGGCGACGGACACAAAGCTACTATCACCTACTAAGTTCCACAACTCCGTGCATAACGCGGCGGCGGGTTACTGGTCGATTAGCACCGGTTGTCAGCAACCGGTGAGTTCCGTGTCGGGATTTGACTTTACAGCGCCGGTCGCGTTGCTAGAGGCCGGAGTGTTTAGTAGCGCCGAGCAACGGCCCGTGCTTATGGTGTTGTTCGATATTTCAACGCCGACCACATATGATGATTTTTTCCCCATCAGTGACGCGTTTGCCGCTGCGATGGTGTTGGTGCCTGCCACTGTCGCATCAAATGGAAACACCGATAATACAACGGTTTTAACAATTAAGTGGTCCTCAGGACCTGCTGCGTGGCCGACGCTTCGCTTGTCGGATCAGTACAAATTCCTACATACGCTTTATACTACTAATCCGTCAGCTCGCATTCTCGCCCTACTCGATCACATGCGCCGCGGTGACAGCTCGCCGATTCAAATGCCAATGGGCAATAATTCGTTATTGTCAGTGTCACTAGCCAATTAGTTTCGCAAATTATGAGTGCACAGGGAGAAACCCGCGCAAAGAATCCGATGTCTGCCGATGTCGCTATCGTCGGTGGCGGTCTGGCGGGGTTGACGCTTGCATTGCAATTACGCAAGGCCATCAATGATATCGACATCGTGGTCTTGGAGCGTCAACGGCATCCGTTACCGGCGGCGACTCCAAAGGTGGGCGAATCCACCGTCGAGATTGGCGCCCATTACCTAGCGAATACATTGGGGCAACGCGAACATTTGAAAAACGAACAACTGCCAAAATTCGGCCTACGTTTTTTCTTTGGTGATGCGCCGCAGGACTTTGCGCAAGCGGATGAGCTGGGCAGCAGTCGTTTACTCTCCGTGCCTACTTATCAACTCGATCGGGGCTTGTTGGAAAATCATTTGGCGCAAGCTGCCCAAGATCAGGGAGTTCGGTTTGTCGATGGCGTGCGAGTTAATGCATTAACGGTGAATGGTAACAATCACTCGGTAACGTATAAGAATTGTTCTGATGCATGTCGGCTAAAAACGCGCTGGTTGGTTGACACGGCTGGGCGCAGCAGTCCGTTGAAAGCCAATTTGGGTCTGGCGCGGCAAAACAATCACAATTGCAACGCGGTTTGGTTCCGTGTCGCCGGTAAGATCTGCGTGGACGATTGGTCGGGCTCGGCAAATTGGCGTGCACGGTGTGTCGATCTGAACGGCAAGCGCTGGTTAAGCACCAACCATTTAATGGGCCCGGGATACTGGGTCTGGATCATTCCGCTAGCGTCGGGTATTACCAGTCTGGGTATCGTCGCCGATCCGAAGCTGCATCCACCGCATTCAATGGGGAGCTTTGATCTGGCACTTCAGTGGTTGGAGCAGCATCAACCGCGTTGCGCGGGCGCCGTGCGTGGGCGCAATTTGCTGGATTTTCGAATTCTTAGGAACTACTCTCACGATTGCCAACAGGTATTTTCCGATGAGCGCTGGGCCTTGTCCGGCGAATCTGGTGTATTTCTTGATCCATTTTATTCCCCGGGTAGTGATTTTATTGCCATCAGTAACACATTTATCACCGATCTAATTACGCGGGAACTGGCAGGCGAAGACATCAGGTTGCGTAGCCGTACCTATCAACAAATGTATATGTCCTTTTTCAATAGCACGTTGCTACTGTTCCAAAATCAGTATCCTGGGTTTGGCGATTCTCAGTTAATGATGATAAAAACGGTTTGGGATTACGCTTTCTACTGGGGAATTCTTTCGCTATTATTTTTCAGCGATATGCTCACAAATCTGGATTATATGAATTCCTCTGGTGTTCACCTTGTGAATGTGCAACGGTGCAACAAAAAAATGCAGGCGTTGTTTCGACGGCGCGCGGCCGATGCGCTACGTTTGCCGCCACGCGGTATTTTTGTAGATCAATTTGAGATACCCTGCCTACGGGAACTTAACGCCAACTTGGCCGAACCGCTGACCGGTATCACTATGAGCAGTCGAGTT
>CAXMMZ010000233.1:0-3272 GCA_964194565.1 Arenicellales bacterium | reverse complement strand
GCGTGAAATTCCAAGACATCATTCTCAATTTGCAGCGCTATTGGGCTGAGCAAGGTTGTATATTGCTGCAACCCTATGACATGCAAGTTGGGGCCGGTACTTTCCATCCCGCTACCTTTCTGGCGTCAATCGGTCCCGAACCCATCACGGCTGCGTATGTACAACCGTCACGGCGCCCCACAGATGGCCGCTACGGCGATAATCCCAACCGCTTGCAACACTACTTCCAGTTTCAGGTCGTATGGAAACCATCGCCTGATGATTTCCAAGAGCGCTACCTCGGCTCACTGCAACAACTCGGAATCGATTTCCTGCAGGACGATATCCGTTTCGTTGAAGACGACTGGGAGTCGCCGACCCTCGGTGCGTGGGGACTCGGTTGGGAAGTATGGTTGAACGGCATGGAGATCACCCAGTTTACCTATTTTCAACAAACCGGCGGCCTGGACTGCCGTCCAGTGACCGGCGAGATCAGCTACGGCCTGGAACGAATTGCGATGTACTTACAGGGCGTCGACAACGTCTTCGACCTCGATTGGAACGGCCAATATCGCTACGGAGATCTGTATCTCCAGAATGAAATTGAGCAAAGCACCTACAACTTTGAATTAGCCCATATTCCGACGCTGCTACGTGAGTTTGAAAGCTATGCTACCGCCTGCACGCGGCTGGTTGGCCAGGGTCTACCGCTACCCGCTTACGAAATGGTGCTGAACGCGTCGCACACCTTCAATATGTTGGACGCGCGACATGCGATCGGCGTCACCGAACGCGCGCGCTATATCGGTCGTGTGCGAGGACTCGCACGCGCCGTCGCACAAGCCTATTACGAATCCCGTGAAAGGGCGGGCTTTCCGCGCGGCCAGGCGGTGGCGCAACGGTGACACGGCGATCCGTTAGCAGCCGCGCTCAGGCGAAAACCCTGCTGCTGGAAATCGGCACCGAAGAGCTGCCGCCTCAGGCGCTGCAGCAACTCGGCGCGGCACTCGGTGCGGCGCTATATGGCGAATTGCGAAGCAACGAATTGCTGGTTGAAGACGACGAACAATTTCAGTGGTTTGCGGCGCCGCGTCGGCTGGCGGTACTGATACCAAACGTACGGGGCAAACAACCCGACCGAAATACCGAGCGGCGCGGCCCGGCCGTGCGTGTCGCGTTCGATGCCGATGGTGCGCCGACCCAAGCCGCACGAGGTTTCGCGGCATCGTGCGGTGTGGAACTTGACGAACTGCAACGCCATGAGGACGATAATGGCGCATGGCTGGTATACCGCCGACGCCAACGCGGGTCGGCCGCTGGACATCTGTTGCCGGATTGTGCGCGCGCTGCGCTGAGCGCGCTACCGATACCGCGCCGGATGCGCTGGGGGGCGGGCCAAACGGAGTTTGTGCGCCCGGTGCATTGGGCGGTGCTCATGCACGGTGAACGCGTGATCAAAACCGAACTACTCTCGGTGCGAACCGGTAACTGCACCTACGGCCATCGGTTTCACGCACCGAGTGCGCTGCGCATCGATAACGCCGACGACTATCCGGAAATATTGGCGAAGCACGGCTTCGTAGTGGCTGATTTCACGGCACGAGCGCAGACAATCCGCAGGCAGGTAACGCGGTTGGCCGCCGCCAAGGACGGCATCGTCGGTAGCGATGAGTCGCTGCTCGATGAAGTGACCGGGTTAGTGGAATGGCCGGTGGCCATGTTGGGAACGATCGACGACGAATTTATGGACATTCCCGCGGAGATCCTGATTTCGGCGATGCGCGGCCACCAAAAGTATTTTCATGTCTGTGATAAAGATGGCGGCCTGTTGCCGTTTTTTATTACCGTCTGCAATATTAAGAGCCGCTCGCCGCGGCGCGTACGCTCCGGCAACGAGCGCGTATTGCGGGCGCGTCTGGCAGACGCACGGTTCTTCTGGGATTCCGACCGCAAGACCCCGTTGCCGCGGCGGCTCGACACACTGCGCAATCTATCCTGGCATAACCGCATCGGCTCGTTCCACGACAAATCCGATCGGCTCAAGAAGCTTGCTGCCGAGTTCGCACTCATTACCGGTGCTGACCCAGACGCAACCAGCCGTGCCGCCGTACTATGCAAGGCCGACCTTGTTACCGACGCGGTCGGCGAGTTTCCCGAACTGCAGGGCGTCATGGGCGGGCACTATGCTCGACACGACGGCGAACCCGAAGCCGTAGCGGCTACCATCGCGGAACACTATAAGCCACGCTATGCCGGCGATTCGCTACCGATCACTCCCGGCGGTCGCGCCTTGGCCATTGCCGACAAACTGGATACGCTGGTCGGCTTGTTTGCCGCCGGCGAGGAACCGCGCGCTGACAAGGACCCATACGCGCTGCGCCGCGCCGCATTAGGCGTACTACGCCTGCTGGTCGAGGTCAGAGTCGACACCGATTTGCGACACTTGGTGGAGTCAGCGGTGCGTGTGCTAAACGCGACCGCCGCTAAGATTCCGGATCCCGATACGCGGCGGAATCTCAATGCCGAAACTGCTAATAAAGTAGTGGAATTTGTACTGGATCGGTTGCCCAGCTACTACGCGGCGCGGGGTTATGCCGCTGACGAAATCGCAGCGGTAAGGGCGACGGCATCGACTGAGCTATACGATTTTGATCAACGCTTGCAGGCAGTCGCCGAATTTCGAAAACTCAAAGCGGCGGCGAGCTTGGCCGCGGCCAACAAGCGGATTCGTAATATTCTGCGCCAAGCGGATTACGACTCCGCGCAGCCATGGACACAAGCGCTACGCCGGCAAGAACCCGCCGAGCAACACCTCGCGGATGCAATCGCAACCGCCAGCAAAGATGTGGAACCGTTGTTGCGGGCGCGTGCCTACACCGAATCGCTGACGCGCTTAGCAGCACTGCGAGAGCCCGTCGACCGATTCTTCGATGAAATTATGGTTATGGTGGATGACCCCGAGGTGCGTCGTAATCGGCTCGCGCTACTGCACGAAGTCGGCCACTTGTTCCTACACATTGCCGACCTGTCGCGGCTACAGAATTCTTAACCCCAGTCCCGGCGCCCGCTGGCGTACCCGGTAGGCCTTGTGCGGGCCCCGTCCGGCGCTGTATCGTCAGACTCAAACCCGAGCCGAGACTGAAAATTATGAGTAATACGGATTCGTACCGGCAAATGTTGGGTGCGGTGCAAAATTTTCACGATCGCCACGAACTGCGCGAACAAGGCGGCGAAGACATGGCGTACCGCGTGGCCTTGATGGCGGAGGAGCTTGGCGAAATTTCGGCGTGCGT
>CAXMMZ010000232.1:0-5834 GCA_964194565.1 Arenicellales bacterium | reverse complement strand
GACCACATCGCGAGTCTGCGCGACGGCCGGCAGGTATATTTAAACGGCGAGTTGGTGGGCGATGTCACGACGCACCCGGCGTTCAAGAATACCGTGCGGCGGGCGGCCGCATTGTACGACTTCCAAGCCGCGCCCGAAAATATCGATCTGCTCACGTTCACTTCACCCACGAGCGGCAAACGTGTGAATCGCTGTTGGTTGTTACCGACCGATTTGGACGAAATGATACGCCGCCGCGAGGCGTTGGTGGCGTGGCAACGGACCCATGCTGGATTCCTCGGACGTTCGCCCGACCATGTGGCGTCAGCACTGGCGGGCCAGGTGATCGGCATCGACGTCTTCGAACGCCACGGCCGTGAGCGTGCCCAGGCGATGCTGGACTATTTTGCCTACGCGCGCGACCACGATTTATTTTTGACCTACGTCATTATCAATCCGCAGGCGGATCGTTCCAAGGCGTGGGGCGAGCAAGACGACGAATTCTTGGTGGCAGGTGTCGTGGATGAAGATGCGGAAGGAATCACCGTGCGCGGCGCGAAGATGTTGGGCACGAGTTCCATTATGGCCAACGAGGTGTTTGTCGCTAATCTCCAGCCGCTACGCCCGGGTGAGGAGCGCTACGCGCTATCTTTTGCGGTGCCGATGGATTCGCCCGGACTCAAGGTAATGTCCCGCAAATCCTTTGAAGCATCCGCGCAATCGCAGTTTGACAACCCGCTGTCGTACGAGCTCGATGAAAACGACGCACTGATGTATTTCGATGATGTTAAGGTGCCGTGGGAGCGCGTATTTGTCTATAAAGATACCGATACCTGCCGTGCCCAATTTCAGGACACCGCTGGACACCTTTTCCAGAACTATCAGGCGCAGATACGCTTACTGGTGAAAATGCAATTCCTGGCGGGAGTCGCACGCCGACTTACCGAAGTGATCGGCACCAATAAGATGCCGCAGATCATGCAGCAGTTAGGGCATCTGGCGGCGCAGGCGGCGATGGTGGAGGGCATGGTATACGGCATGGAAGTGAGCGGCACACATTACGGTAAGCACTGGATTCCGAATCGCCATATCATGTACGCCGCCCAGGTGTTAACCCAGGAGTTGTACCCGACGGTAATCAACGCGATCCGCGAATTGGCGGGTGGGAGTTTAATCATGTTGCCATCGTCGGTGCGGGATTTTGCCAATCCGGAAGTACGCGACGTCATCAATAAAACCCAACAGTCGCCGGTGATGGCGCCCGAGGACCGGGTAAAATTTATGAAATTGGCGTGGGACGCGGTCGGTTCGGAATTCGCGTCACGCCACGTGCAATACGAAATGTTCTACGCCGGGGCGCCATTTGTCACCCGTGGACACAGCGCGCGCACCTACGATTGGGCCAACGCGCTGAGTCTGGTGGACGATGTCTTGAGCCGATACGAGCTCGACGAGATTCTCGATTCGCCCGCGGTGGAAATTGAGGATAAAAAACATTCCGTCGCTACTGGCGGATAGTGACACCACTAATACTGGTGGGGGTGTAAGTGTTTGCGCAACAGCTCATTAACGGCCTGATGTTGGGGGCATCCTACGCCTTGGTCGCGATCGGATACACGTTGATTTTCGGCGTATTGCGGTTATTGCATTTTGCCCATGGTGAGGTCTTTATGATGGGCGCGTTCATCGGTCTGCATATCGTGTTGGCCTGGTCCGGGGTCAATATCTACATTGCCATCGTCGGTGCTATGTTGGGCACAGGGGTGGTCGGTCTGCTCGTGGCACTCATCGCGGTGCGGCCCGTCAGCAACAAATATCCACTGGCGCCGTTGATCAGCACAATTGGCGCGACGCTGGTCATACAAAACTTGGCGATTACCCTGTTTGGCGGCGAGACCCAAGCCTTCCCGGAGACGATGGACCCGGTCGTTTATAACGTTGCGGGGTTGACCATCAGTTCGGTGCAGATCTTTACCTTGGTGATGTCAGTCGTGTTCATGGTGGTGTTATGGCTGTTTATCGATCGCAGCAAGATGGGACGCGCTATCCGGGCGGTGGCGGAAAGTCATGAAACCGCGGCGTTGTTGGGAGTTAACGTCGGGCGCACGGTATTGTTTACATTCGTAGTGGCGTCGTGCCTGGCCGGAGCGGCTGGCGTTCTGGACGGTATAAAAAACAGCGCGATATCGCCATTCATGGGGTTAGAAGTCGCAGTAGCCGCATTAGTGTGTATGTTGCTGGGAGGCTTGGGCAACATCATAGGCGCGATGGTGGCGGGATTTATTCTCGGTATGGTGGAGATTCTTTCTGCTGCTTATCTCGGTACCTCGTTGCGGGATCTATTCACGTTCGTCATTCTCATTCTGATATTGCTGTATAAACCGACCGGGTTATTTGGCACCCGCGTTGTCGGCGACCACTAGCCCGGATATTTCACGAAGGCGGACGATGGATCAAGAATCTTTTCAAAAGTTAAATCGGTTACGCCATATTTTAGGGTACCGGGTCACCACACCATTTGTCCTGTTCGGATTCAGGAAAAATCGAGCGTCGTATTCGTCACGATCCTCCTTGATCCATAGCTACGGCTATGAATCTTCGGACGATCGCACCGACTCCTTAGCCCGATTTCCCCTGAGATCCGAACTCTTCCCGAAGTATCCGGGCTAACACTCTACGCACAATCGGATAACCGCAGTATACGGCGCCAGTGTTTGACGCATTCATTGAATCGCTGCTGGTATTTACCGGGATCCATGTGATCACGGCGCTGAGTTTCTACGTGCCGTTCAAGACCGGTCAGGTCTCGCTCGGCCAAGCCGGGTTTATGGGAGTCGGGGCGTACGCGGCCGGCATAATCACCGTTAAGTTTGGCTTGCCCTACCCGGCGGCTTTGGTTTTCGGCGCGGTCATGGCGGGGCTGATCGGTGTCTGTGTCGGTTTCCCTGCGTTACGAATCCGCGGCATTTATTTATTGTTACTGACTTTGGGTTTCGCGCAGATCGTACAGGTGATTGCGTTAACCTGGAGCTATACGGGTGCCCACGACGGTTTTCAGGGAATTCCTTATCAGGAAAATACGATTTTCTACGTGTACGGCACGATCGTGCTGTTATTGATTTTTCTGTCGCGGTTGGAGCGGTCAAGTCTAGGGCGAGCGATGGTATCGATTCACGAGGACGAGGAGGCCGCCGAGGTGATGGGCATCGATGTGGTGCGCATTAAACTGCTGGCGTTTGGTTTAGGGGCGATGATTGCAGGTGTGGCCGGAGCGATGTTTGCGCATTACCTGACCTATGTGGATTCCCGGACCTTTAATATATTACTCGGCGTCGAAATTCTTATGTTTGCCGTAGTCGGCGGTACCACGACGTATTGGGGGCCGATCCTCGGTGCGTGCTTTCTATCGCTGCTGCCGGAAGGATTGCGCGAGTTGCGAGATCTCATGGAGTTGATTCCAGTCGCGGTGACCGATGCCATGCCGTACGGCGATGCGATCTATGATTGGATGTACGATTTATTGGATTTTGAAAACGAAAAACGCCTGATTGCATACGGTTTAATTCTGATCGGTATGATGATCTTGCGACCCCAGGGGATGTTGACACGGCGTGGCATACGCCGCATGGCATTTTGGCGTCGGGAGGTATCAGATGTCTGACGCCACCACCGGCGTATGTCTTACGATCAACGGCCTCAGCAAACGCTTTGGGGGTTTCTATGCGTTGAATGATGTCGATGTGGATGTGCAACGCGGGCACATCCACGCCATCATCGGCCCCAACGGCGCCGGTAAGACAACATTGTTTAATGTTCTGAGTGGTACGTTACCGCCAGATAAAGGGGAGATCCGGTTCGAAGGCAAGCCCGTCGATACCTTGAAAGCATATCGCCGCACTGAACTTGGTATGGCCCGTACTTTTCAAAATATTCGATTATTCGAACATATGACGGTGTTAGAGAATGTCATGGTCGGCGACCACGCGAAAACCTACGAGTCACTTTGGAGGGTGTTTCGCAAGACAATTTTGCAGCGACCGTTCGCAGCAGTCCCTGAGGAGCGACACATGCGCGAGCGTGCGATCGAATTACTCGATTTTTTCGGCCTCGCAGGAAAGCGTGACGCCGACGCCTCTGATTTGGCATACGGCGAGCGGCGCCGCTTGGAGATGGCGCGGGCATTGGCCACCGATCCGCAACTGCTGTTGTTGGACGAGCCAGCGGCGGGGATGAACCCACAGGAAACAGAGAATCTCGATCAGCACATTACGCGCATTCGCGCGCGTGGCGTCACGATCGTGCTGGTGGAGCACGACATGAACCTCGTTATGGAAATATCGGATCGCATTACCGTGTTGAGTTTTGGCCAGAAAATTGCCGAAGGCCTACCCTCGGAAATTCAAAGTGATCCGGCCGTGATCGAGGCGTATCTCGGCGAGGGCGATAATTTATGAGCTGGCTTTCGATTCAAGGTGTGCATGCCGGCTACGACCAGAGCGAAGTGTTGCACGGCGTGGACGTGACCGTGGAGCAGGGCGAAATCGTATCACTGATTGGCGCCAACGGCGCCGGTAAAACCACGTTGCTGAAGACCATGTCCGGATTAGTACGGTCGACGCAGGGCACGATCCGTTTCCAAGATCGCGACATTCACCGGCTTGCACCTCACAAGATTGTCAAATTGGGTATCAGCCAGGTGGCCGAAGGCCGCGCAATGTTGAAACGCATGACGGTATACGAAAACTTGAAGATGGGTGCCCATATCCGCACTGATAAGGACGTTGAACAGGACGTGCAGGCTATGTATTCGCAATTTCCGGTGTTGGGAGAACGACACGATCAACTGGCGGGCTTGTTGAGCGGCGGTGAACAACAAATGCTGGCGATTGCCCGGGCTCTGATGTCACGCCCGCAAATTCTGTTACTGGATGAGCCGTCATTGGGTTTGGCACCGATGGTGGTGACGGAAATTTTCCGCACCTTGCGGAATCTCAAGGAGAGTGGCAAAACGATCTTTCTTGTGGAGCAAAACGCACGGCGTGCGTTGCAGCTGGCGGACCGGGGCTACGTATTGGAGCGCGGCCGTGTGGCGTTACAGGGCACTGGTGCGGAATTGCTGGACGACCCGCAGGTAAGGCGCACCTATCTGGGCCAGCGTGGCCACAATCAGCCGGCGGCGGCGGTCGACGCTTCGTCCGAGATTCAGTAGACTGGAGGCAATCGGGCCAACCCCGGCCCGGAGGCTGCAACTTCATGCATGGGGACCAATATTGGAGGAGTATGGAATGGGTAAACGTGTAACTATATTATTCAGTGCTTTGGCCGCTTTTGCTGCGCTGCTAGTGGCCGCATCACCGGCCAGTGCCGAGCTGTCGGGTCGCGCGGTGAAAATCGGTGTGATGTATCCGCTGACCGGTAAGGGCGCCGCCTGGGGCGAAAATGCGCAAATTGGTGTCCAACTTGCCGCGGAGGAAATTAATGCTGCGGGAGGCATCGGTGGCGTGCCGATCAAGCTTGTGGAATACGATTATGCCGCCAAGGAATCGGAAGGTATCAACATCATCAATAAGCTTGCAACGCGCGACGATGTGCTCGCAGTGATCGGGCCGTGTTTTAGCTCGGTGGTTGAGGTGATCTATCCCTTGCTCGAGCGATTGAAGGTCCCGGTGATCTCCTACTGTTCGGCCAAACCTGGGTTGTCCAAACTCAGCACTTGGGGTTTCCGCAACAGCTTGACCAGTGACAAGCAACTTGCTCCGGTCGTGACCGCGTGGAAAAAGGCGTACGGTATCAATAAGGTCGTAATCATTCATGACCTGGAAGACGCTGTATCCAAAGCCGAAGGTTCAAAAGTG
>CAXMMZ010000231.1:0-29063 GCA_964194565.1 Arenicellales bacterium | reverse complement strand
AACTCGGATTACGCACTGCCGCCACCCATCCGGCTGTACTAATCCACAGAAAAACCGGCGAGAAATGCTGGCACAATCAAGCCGACCAGTGGCATCGTGGCATCGCGAGCGTGAAGGACTCAGTGGCGGCCACCGCGAACGCGACCGCGATCCGTGAGACTGCCGGCACCGAAACACTTGGGCATCACGTCACCTACGGCGACGGCACCGAGATCGACGTCGCCGACTTGTTTCATGTGCGCGAGGTATCACGCGCTTGCGAAGTCGCGTTTCCATGGCAACAAGGTGACGTAATGATCATCGACAACGTACTCGCCATGCATGGTCGCGAACCCTTCACCGGTAATCGATGCATCCTCGCAGCGATGGCCTAACCCGGCCTGCGAGCACGTACTTACTACGGCGTAGGCCGGAAAGAGCAAAGCGAAATCCCGCGCATGACACAACAATGAAAATCAGCCTATTCCAGTTCTACTATCTGCTCACACCCGTATTCTTTCTCATCGAGTGGAAAACGGATATGGACATCCGCGTCAGCGGCATATTGACCGAATCGCAAACTTATTTGTATTTCGCGTTTTGCTGTGCTTGCGCCGTAATCTGTTTCGCCAAGCCGAATTGGGAAAGTTTCGTCGCGTTTTTCGAAAGCGTCATCAACATAACGCTATTGCTGGCCTCCGTTTTTCTCACCAGCATCACAATCGCCGAATCCACCACTCCTACGACGTTTGATACTCCCAACCTAATTAACTTTCTGATCGCGGGAAGCATTCTTCTCGCGGTGTTCTATTCCTCGCAACGCCGTATATTTTGCAAGCGCGATGACTAAATTGCCCACCTGGAAATTTCGCTGCATGCAACCCGGGGAGATGAACATCGACCCGATTGAGGCCGAATTCTTCTCCACGGAAGCGCTCGGCAGCCTTGCCGATGCGCTGGTGCGCGAGGCCATCCAGAACGCGCTCGACGCCAGGCTCCCCGGGCATCAACTTCGGTTTCGAGTATTGTTCCCGCCCCCGGCGGCAATGCTAGAGGGCGAACGCAAACAACGCTACCTGCGCGAGCTTCCCGAGCATCTTTATGCGAATCGTAGTGGGCTCACCAAGCTGCCCAACCCGGATGAGCCGCTTGACTTCATCGTCATCGAAGATTTCGGGACTCGTGGCCTGCAGGGCGATCCGCATCAAAGCGAGGATGAGGACATCGATGCGGCAGCGGCCAGAAACGATTTCTATTATTTCTGGCGGAATATCGGGCGCTCGCGTAAACACGCGTCAGAGCTCGGGCGCTGGGGTCTCGGTAAGACCGTCTTTCCGGCGGCGTCGAGGATTAATTCGTTCTTTGCGGTGGCGATTCGCGACGACGATCGGCGTAGCGTGCTGATGGGCCAATCGGTACTCAAAATCCACAAATTCGGTGGCCAACGATATTACCCCTACGGTTACTTCGGCCACTTCGATAACGACTTCGCGCTGCCCATCGAAGAGCCGGCGTTGCTGAATGATTTCTGCCGCGATTTTCAGATCGCTCGCGAGCACGAACCGGGTCTGTCGGTAATCGTGCCGTTTCCGGACGCCGAACTAACGCCTCAAACCGTAATCTCTTCCATTATTCACCATTACTTCGTTCCGATCATTTCCGGTGACATATTGGTGGAGGTGCATCACGGCGGAAGGTCCGAGCGCTTGGATGCCGGAACGTTATCGGCATATCTATCGCGGGTTTCATCAAGCGACGGATCCCAGATACAGCGATTGGTGGAACTGACACGGTGGGGAATCGATTTACCGAGGGAGCAATACGTGCGCCTTGATGCGCCGCCTGAAACCGCGGCACCGCGATGGAATGACAATTGCCTCAGTACTGCGGCGCTAGCGGCCCTTCGCGATGCTTTTAATGCGGGCCAACCCATTGCTGTGACCGTCCCGGTATGGGTTAAGCCGGCCACGGGAAGTCCGATTCAGTCACAGTTCGATGTTTACCTCGAGCGCGACGATGGCCTCGGCCGTACGGACGAGCACTTCGTACGAGATGGCATCACCATCGCGGGTGTCCGTGGCGGGATACCTAAGGGCATACGGGCCCTCGTTATCGTCTGTGACCGGCCATTGGCGGAGTTGCTGGGCGACTCGGAGAATCCGGCGCACACCGAATGGCAGGAGCGCTCCCCGAAATTTAAGGATCAGTACCGCCACGGCCCCTTCACGTTGCGCTATGTAAAAAATACGCCGCGTGAGATCGTGCGGGCCCTGATCCGGCCGGTCCAGGGCCGCGATCACGAGCTATTACATCATTTGTTCGCCCTCGACATTCCCACCGAAGATACCGTTAAGGATCCAAGGAAAGGGCGGGAAGACAAGCCAGGAACGGAAGACACCGGGACGTCAGGTGGCGTCAATATGGTAGGTAAGAATCGATTTTTCCAGTTGCAAAAACTACACGGCGGTTTTCGCCTGGCCGGCACTGGCAATGGCAGCGATCAGGCGGTGCCACGGAAAGCCGCCGTTTGGGTCGCCTACGAGGTGCGCCGCGGTAATCCGTTTCGCCAATACCAGCGACCCGATTTCGAGTTGGACAATCCACCCATTGAGATGCAGACCGAACACGCCGAGGTCACCCGGTGCCGAGGAAATATCTTAGTGATTCGGATCCGCGACCCGCGATTTTCTGTGATAGTTAAGGGCTTTGATGTGCATCGAGACATTCGCTTACGGGTGCTGGGGGTCGATGAGGCGCTCGGCGAATGATCCGACGTCTTAACTATACGGGCCGTAAAAAAATCCCGCGATCCGCGATAACTATCAGGTTGCTGCCGACGGATGATGGTGGCTATGCATTTGCCGCCGAGATTGATCTTTCAGCCCTAGGCTTCCCCAATGACGCTCGTGTCTTCATCGAAGCGTATAACACGGCATCCTACATGCGGTTTTCGTTCGGCACGATAGCAACCCGGCGTGACCCGAAAGATTTGCGCCTGGTAGACATCACCCCGCGGCCGTTACCGAAGTTCCGGTTGAAGGTGGTCGACCAAACCACACGCCACGGTTTGTTGCTCGGCGTCGCCGACAAACTCGTACCACTGCGACCTCACGAGGATATCGCGAACAAACAGTCGCTACTGCCGGTCGACTTCTGTGACCTAGGCGAACAGATATGGCGTTTAGAGCTAAGCGATTGGCCATTACTTGAATTGAACAACCGCATCGACGCCATCGGCGAAGCGGCCCGTTCCGGCGATTCGTTTTTGGCGCTGGTTTACCCGGAGGTGTTGCGGCGCATTCTCAATGAGATCGTCGTTGTGCTGGACGAGATCGATCCGGAATTCGACGACAGCGAATGGACAAGCCTGTGGCTGCGCTACGTGTGCTCGTTACCGGGAGTCAACGAACCCCCGAGTGGGATCACCGAAGAAGCCAAGGCACGGCGCAGCGAGTGGATAGACGACGCGGTGCAGGCGTTTTGCCGATCCCGGCAGGCGCGCCGGCGGTTCGAGACCGCGCTCAGCAAGGACGCCGGCTGATGGGCACTTTGCTACGGGCCCTTAATACGACCGGAATCGAGCGATTCCAGGGATATCTCACCGACCTTCGCGACGGGACGCCCGGCGATCCACCGTGGGAACTGCTCGAGGAAATGGGTTGTACGGCCGAACTGCCGGTAGACATGATGATCGAGCCGCCCAATTTCCCCAACCGGCTGGCTTTGGGGGAGTACCTGTGCGACGTGCTTGCCCCTCTACGCCCGGAGGAAACCGATCGGAATACGGGTTTATGGGCGTGGTTGTCGTTGTTCCTGTTCGACCAGGTATGCCCCACCGGGAAACATCCAATCCGACGGCCGGGGAGCGATTACCGGCATATCCCCGACTTTGGTTACCGAACCCGACACCGCCACCTGCTGTACGGCCCCTACCAGGTGTATCGCCGGCACGGCCACAGTTCGATTCTGCTGTTGTCGGGACCCGTACATTCGGAAAGCCGGATCTATCACGATATCGCGGGGCGGCAGGACTTGATTGCCAATAGAGGTGTCGTAGAAGCCACCGCTATGCTCTATCTCGATAGAGCGCGAGGCGTTCCAAAGCAGGGTGCACAAGCAGAAACCGCGAGCCCCGGCACAATCCGGCGTTTTGTCCGCGTACTGCAACAACTAGACGTAAACTACGACATCTACGGCATGTCCGGCAAAGACATCGTAACTCTGCTGCCGAGCGAATTCGACGCCTGGCGTAAACAGAAACGAACCCGTAGAGCAAGCCGCTCCTGACATCGGCGGCGTCCGGCTTCGCCTCGTACCGTACGCGAACCCGGTCGTCGTAGGGGGACTAGAGCAAAGCGAAAGCCGCCGAAAAAGTTTAATTTAAACCCACCCGAAAACCGATCGGCGCAGCGGGTCAAATCACAGCAGGAACGCCGGCTAAATGATCAACGATTCTCAGCATCAGACCGGATTGCGCCATACCGTCACAAGCCAGTTTTGCTGGTGTCGCGGCCGCCCCGGGGGACGATAGTAATGCTCCAGCCCCCCGAAGCCGGCGGCGGCTACCAACCGGCTCCATTCTTCCAAGTCATAGAACACGCCGAAGCGGTCAACTTGCCATGTCTCCTGGTTTTGCCCACGCGGGTTCGAGACCAGAAGCACGCCCTCGGGTTTCAGGGTACGACGCAGATCAACAAGCACCCGCTGAATGTCTCGCGTGGGTACATGGAACAGCGACGCGTTGGCAAAGACGCCATCGAAAGCACTGTCAGGAAGATCAAGATCAAGAAAATCCTGCTGCCACACCTCACAGCCCGACGACTCTTGGGCGATTTCACAAAGCTGAGCCGCTGCGTCTAGGCCAATGGGTTCATGTCCTATTTCGCGAAAAACACGAAGGTCTCGGCCCGGTCCGCAACCGAGATCCAGAATCCGAAATGGTGGTTCGGCTTCGATATATCGAAGCAGCGTGTCACGATTCTGACTCACATCATGGTTCCGCGTTCCGGCCCAATACGCTTTTGCATTGTCGTCATAATATCGAATGGTCTCACGGACCATCGCGTCTATGTCACCGGGCGTGAACGGGCGCATGGTACGCATCAACAAGAAATTGGGGAGACATATGGAATGACTCTAACCCGGATCATTCACGAAGGGTTCGATATTGCGGACTCCAGGTGTTACGTAGCTCATAACTTATCAATAATTATCAATCTACTTAAAAATGATACATTATTATGGACCCTTTGAATTTCTATCAATTTTGGAATTATTGATGTATCGCAGAAACGCTGATGTCTAATTTGACCGACGAAGCGCCCGGGCATTGGTTTGCCGGTTTTCGCTTTCGCTCTAACCGGCCTACGGGCGCGGGGCTACGATAAATCGGCCTGATGAAACCGCAACCGTCATCGGACGGCTTTATCTCGCTTTGGCCAACGACCGTGTTGCAACGCCAACTGCCCGGTTATGAGCCGGCGAACCGGGTGTTGTGCGGTCTGATTGAGGAGTTGGAGGACAGCAACAGAGAACTAACAACCGACTACACTAACGACAACTTACTGGCGGGGGACAACCCGGCGATCTTGTGGCTGCGCGAGTGTATTAACAAGACGGTCGCGGATTATTTTCGTCACTTCGGGGCGGATTACCCGGTCGACTGGAACCTTCATGGTTGGGCCAGTATCAATCGGTTTGGCGATTATCACGATTTTCACAATCACCCACACTCATATTTGAGTGGAACCTACTACGTCAGTGTGCCCGGGCAAATGGAAAAGCTCGAAACCCGCACCGATGTGCGCCCTGGGCGCATTACCTTTTACGATCCCCGTGGAGCGGTCAACATGACGGCGATCCGCAACGACCCGAATATCGAGGCGGAGTACACGGTCAACCCCGTCCCCGGAATGATTATGCTTTGGCCCGCATTCCTGAATCACTTCGTGCATCCGAATCTATCGAAGCAACATCGGATCAGCATCAGCTATAACATAATGTTGAAGTGGTCAGATGACTATCTTCCGCAACAAATTTAACGAGCGGTAAACTGACGAATTACGTATTAAATTCAGAGTACAACATTCTGTCGAGGGATTCACCGACCACCGCGAGGACAGCACCCGACGCCGGGCGGCGCAGTATGAGCACGCTCATGCAATCTAGGTCACCGAGGGTGGTTTGCTGCATGGCCTTCTGGGCCAGCGCCAGGCCAGCGTCAATTCGGTGCACGATCAGGGAATCGCGCGATTGGCCGACGGGCTAACGGTAGAAGTCGTCGCTCCTGACGGATTGATTGAAGCATTCAGCGTATCCCGCACCCCGATCTTTTCCGTCGGGGTGCAGTGGCATGCAGAGTGGCGGTATTGGGAGGACAAGCTTTCGACAGTTCTTTTTTCAGCCGTCGGAGAAGCCGCCCAACGTCGTCATAAATCGAATCGGTGACGGATCACCAACGTGAAAAAATACCGCTTGTTTTCATGTCGATGAATAGTGAGCTCATTGACGGCTTGAAATTTCAGACCCGGACTTTCGTGATCAAATATATATCCTAAATCTTTATAAAATGTGATCATATTCTGAGTCGATCAGCAGAAATACAGAGGAAATCGAAAACCATGACCAACGGTACTGAATGGGCGCAGCCATTTTTCGAGTCAAACCCCGAAGTGGAAGTCGTTGAGTCGTTCGTTGTCGATATCAATGGGCAATTTCGGGGCAAATGGGTACCCATGAACTCGGCAGACAAGGCGTTGAAGGGACAACTTCGATTGCCTCGTTCCTCATTCGCGCTCGACATTTGGGGAAACGATGTCTTCAGTTCGGGCCTGGTGATCGAGACCGGGGATTCCGACGGTATCTGCGTACCGGTGACCAGCAGCCTGGCCTTGATCCCTTGGCTCGAACGCCCCACAGCGCAACTCTTGTTCAGCATGAATAACCCGGACGGGTCTGCTTTCTTTGGGGATCCCCGTCAAGTGTTGGCTAAAATTCTGGCCCGCTTTGCGGAGCGTGGCTGGACTCCGGTAGTGGCCAGCGAACTCGAGTTTTATTTCGTTGACCCCAAGGCGCACCCCGGCCGCCCGCTGCCGCCGCTATCGCCGGTGACCGGATTGCGGCTGTCGGAGCCCCAAGTCTACAGCGTATCCGAGATGCAGGAGTTCGAAGGCGTATTGGCGGCACTCGCCCGCGCCTGTGAGCAGCAGAGAATACCGGCCGACACGACCATCTCCGAAAACGGTCCGGGCCAGTACGAAATCAATCTTAACCACGTCTCCGATGCACTGCTTGCAGCGGACCAAGCGGTCCTTATGAAACGCCTGGTGAAGGGTGTAGCGCGATGCCATGGACTCGAGGCCACTTTTATGGCCAAGCCCTATGGCGATTGCTCCGGCAATGGGCTGCACGTACATTTCAGCATTCTCGACGGATCAGGTGCGAACATTTTCGCGGGTGAGGATGCCAGTGGTAGCCCGGCACTGCGCCACGCGATTGGCGGGCTGGTAGCCACTATGGCTGAAGGCATGGCGATCTATGCTTCGAACGCCAATTCATACCGGCGCTTCCAAGCCGGCTCCCATGCGCCGACCACCGCGAGTTGGGGTTACGACAACCGCAGTTCCGCGATCCGTGTACCGGACAGCGATATCCCCGCGACGCGCGTCGAGCATCGTGTGTCGGGCGCCGATGCCCACCCCCATCTCGTCATCGCCGCAATTCTGGCCGGTGCGTACCAAGGACTGACCACGGAGATCGACCCGGGCGCGCCGATCGAAGGTGATGCTTATAGCTCTAAGGCAGCGACTCTGCCAAATACGTGGGAGGCCGCGCTGTGCGCATTCGAGAATTCCGAGTTTGTCGCCGAGAACCTGGGGGTGAACTTCCAACAACTCTACAGCGCCTGTAAGCGACAGGAAAAGGAAAGAATCGAGCGGACGATCAGCAACGTCGAGTACGACGCTTATCTGATGAGGGTATGACCATGTTAGATAACCAGCACACCGGCTCTTACTACGCGGCCACGGCCAACCCGTCCCCGGTCCGTGCCCCACTCGCGGGTGATGCGAGCTGCGACATTTGCGTCATTGGCGCGTGATTCATACGACCCTGCACCTGGCCGAGGAGGGTTAGCAGGTCATCGTACTCGAGGCAACAAAAATCGCGTGGGGCGAATCGGCGGTCAGTTCGTGAACGGTTTTAACAGGACTTGGATGGCATATCCCAGCGTTACGGCGATTCTACCGCCGAGGCGGTGGGCGACATGTGTTTCGAGGGCGCAAACATAATTCGTGATCGTATCAAACAGTACGACATTCAGTGTGACTACAAACAGGGCAATCTGTTCTGTGCGTTCACGCCGAGACAACTATGTGCGTTAGAAAAACGCAGGCCGCGCCATAGACAAGCGGTATACAAGTGCGTCAAGTACGATTGAGTTGTGCGATGGCCACGGTATTGTGTTCATATGCGACGAAGTACAGACCGGTTTCGGCAGGACTGGGGTGCTGTTTGCAACGGACCACTATGCTATTGAACCGGCACGGCCGGCCTAATATGCGAAGGCGCTGAATTCGACGAGACAGTCGATTATCGAGAGTGAATGAGATGAAAACACCCATGCTGCGCGGCCTTTCCGAAATTCTGACCTTTTTTCGCAAGAACGAAGCGCCGATCTTTTTTGTTTCGCCGACTGCCTTCAACCTCCTGGGCGTGGAAAAGTTCGTGAACCGTTTCTATCACATAAACTACTTCGACTCCTTTGAAGGATTCCATCCACGCGTGTTCGTACCCCGGGAAACCGGTCCGCGGGAGTTCCAGTCGATGGAGGAAGTGTGCAACTATTTGCTGTCCCATAAAGAAGTTGTCGACCGAATCAAAAAGGCCGGCAAGGGTCCGGCGAAACTCCTGTTCGTGATGTTCGATGAGGAAACGGAGGAATTGACTCGCGAACTTGGCGCCGAGGTGGCGCTGCCTTCGGCGGCGCTGCGCACCAGACTTGATTCGAAAATCGAGACTACCCGATTGGCCAACGAGGCAGGCATTTCAAGTGCGCCGAACGCCCTCGGTCGAGCCTCCGGCTATGATGAGCTGATGACACTCGCCGACAAAGCAGGCCTCGGAAACCACCTCGTGGTGCAAACACCTTACGGTGACTCAGGCCGTACGACTTTCTTTATTAAAGGTCGTGAAGATTGGGACAAGCACGCTGATGACATGAAGGGCGAGGATCTCAAGGTGATGAAATACATCAACCACATGCCCGGTACTCTGGAAGCCTGCGTGACCCGCCATGGCACTCTGGTCGGGCCGGTTCAGACAGACATCACCGGCTTTGCGGAAATTACGCCTTACAAAGGCGGTTGGTGCGGTAACGACCTGGACCCGAGGATCTTTAATCAAAAAGTGCGCCGGCGACTGATTCAGATGGCGCAACAACTTGGCGATCGCCTGTATGAGGAAGGTTACAAAGGCATATTCTGCATGGACTTCCTGATTGACACGGACGACGGTACCCCTTACCTCGGGGAGATCAATCCCCGGATCAGTGGAGCCAGCCCCTTGACCAATCTTGTTACTGCCCATTACGGTGGCGTTCCGCTGTTTCTTTTCCACCTCCTCGAATATTTGGATGTCGATTATAGGATCGACCTCAAGAAAGTTCAGAGACGCTGGCAGGAGTTCGATTTCTGGAGTCAACTTATTCTTAAAGAAACTGAGGATAAGGTAGAGTTGCTAACCAGAGCGCCGACCACGGGCGTGTATATGATGAACAAGCACGGCGCGATCACCTATCAGCGCAGTGAACTCGACTGGACCAACGTGATCGATAACGATGAGGCCTACTATCTAAGAGTGTATAAAGAGGGCGATTATATTTATAAGGGGGCCGACCTCGGAGTGGTAGTTGCACGCGGTCGAATGCAGACCGGGGCGAGGCAACTGCGGGACAGGGCGAAACTTTGGAATGCCGCAATCAGAGCGGAGTTTGAAAGCGTCAAACCGGAAGAGATTCCGCAGATACCACTGCATCCACTGAGTTCTAAACTGTTTTAGGATTCGATCCGAACGAGCGATGGCTCTCGATATGTCTCTACAATTTCGTGCGGTTGATGAACCCACCCTCGGGCCAAAGTGGACGCGGTGTTTTTCCCGCGCATGGCCAGCGTACCGGCGCTGGTTCCTCAGTGAGGGGGAGGCGTTGCGACCGACCTATAGGCAGGTTGTACGGGCGCTGCGCCGCTATATGCCGGAGTTATTGCCCAACTATGAGCGGATGACGGAACTTGCCGGCGGAGGAGATTTTGCGGCTCGTTTCCTGGGGCAATATTGCCCACCGCCGTTTTTCGCCGCTTGCTCTCAAGCAATTTTATTAAATCCGGAACCCGTCTTGGTTCGAAATTACGACTATTCACCCTTGCTCTGTGACGGCCTCATCATGAACACTCGCTGGGGGAGCCGATCCGTCATAGCCAGCACGGATTGTATGAGCGGTGTACTCGACGGTATGAATAAAAGTGGGCTCGTGATCTCTCTGGCTTTCGGAGGACGACGCGTGGTCGATAAAGGATTTGGTATTACGCTGGTGCAACGACATATCCTCGAGTCCTGCGATAATGTTGCCGAGGCCTGTGATGAACTCTGCCGTATACCGATACAAGTCGCGTACAACATAGCCCTCGTTGACCGGCACGGTGACCATGCGACCGTAATGGTATCTCCCGACCGATCGCCTATCATTTCAAAAACCCAGGTGTCGACCAACCATCAGCAAGGTGAACGTTGGGAGAAGTACACTCAAATGATCGAAACCGACACGCGATTGGAGTTTCTTCAATCTACATGCCGGAACACTGAATTAAGTCCGGACGCAATTGTCGATCAATTTCTGACGCCGCCGCTATTTAGAAATTCCTATGCGATGGGTTATGGGACGATATTCACAGCGGCCTATTTTCCATGCCGGGGCGAGGCACGTTATCACTGGAAGGATGGATCCTGGATCCAACGATTTGACGCTTTCAAGGAGAGGCGGCGAACCGCCGTATACACCGATTCCACTGCCAACCCAGATAAATCACCATCCTGGCCGCCGATGCCTGGTCGTACGGCCCGGATTCCGGAGGGTTTTATAGCGCGCTGACGTTTTTATGTTGGCCAACGAACTTTCAGGATGCCATAAGCGGTTTTGTTTGGGTAAGTCATAACATTTCTTGGAAAGCCGCATGGCCGGTACCGTTCGCGTAACGGTGATGCCAATTAACCAGTGACTCGAGCTGTTCGGCGACATCGAGGACTTCTATATCCGTTCCTGTCGGACCGACAAGCTGAACTGAGACAGGTAACCCGTCGTCACCAATGCCCATTGGTAATACGCAGGAGGGCATACCGGTTAGATTCGCGTCGTACAGGAACCCCGCCCAATCGATCCACGGTAATTCAATTGAAGTGTTATCAATCCGCTCAGGAAAAACCCGGTCATGCGGAAAGGCTTCGCATCCTACGGTCGGGGTGAGTAAGACGCGGGCCCCGGTGCGTTCGAAGAGCCGTGCATATGCATGGGATATCCGGTGGCGTTGTTGTTGAGCGGCACGAAATTCCGAGTTTGTGAATTGCGCCCCAAACTCCAAAAATAGACGGGCAATTTCACCCACACCGGCTTGGTTGGGGCTTTCCTGGTGATGTTTCCAGGCATCGTACGCCGCGGTAGTCCCCCAGGTCTCTACCGAACTCGGTAGTCCAGGGTCATCATACAAAAGCTCCGCGCCGGCATTTGCCAGAATGTCAACGAGCCTACGAAAGCGGTCGCGTACATCGGTGTCGATTGGAGCAAAACCCAGATCTTCGGAGACAATTAGCCTCAGCCCGGTTAGTTTTTCCGCGCGGGGTTTCGACTTGGTAAAATTAGTCGTCGTCTGCGCCAGCGCTGACAGCATCAGCCTTGCATCTGCGACGGTGCGCGCCATCGGCCCGTAGCAAACCAGACTCTTCCACGCGGGGAAACAAGGTTCCCTATCAATGTGCCCAAAACTGGGTTTGAATCCCACGACGCCGCAGAACGCGGCGGGAATGCGAATGGAGCCACCACCGTCACCGCCGAGGGAAAGTGGTCCCAGTCCTGTGGCCACCGCTACACCCGCCCCTCCCGAGGACCCACCGGGTGTGCGGCCCAGATTCCACGGATTGGACGTTCTGCCGTACAGCTCGGAATCGGTGATACCTACCAAACTGAACTCAGGGCAGGTAGTTTTAGCGAAGATGACTGCACCGGCTTGCTCCAGACTGGCTACAGCAGCGCTGGTCCGGTCCGGGACAAAATCTTTCAAGGATTTCGAGCCGTTCGCACAGGGCACTCCTGCAAGCCACTGTGAGTCCTTAATGGTTACCGGCAGCCCACATAATGAGCCACCGGTTCCATTGGCAAGTCGTTTGTCCGCAATCTTCGCGGTCCGCCTAGCTCTGTCATAGAGCTTGACCGCGATCGGATTCAGAACCGTCGATATTTGCTCCGTTCGCTGAATGACTGCCTCAAGGAGCTCCTCGGCTGAAATTTCCCGGCGCCGAAGTGCCGTCGAGAGATCGACGGCTAATCCGGTGGCGTCCATTGTTTCGGACGCCAGATTTTAGGCAGCGAGTTCCGGTAGAAAATCTCTATCGGGGTCAATTCCCGCGATCGATTTCACTCGCTCCGCAATTTCTTCGGCGGATACGTTCTCGACCCTGCTGGCAACGGTCCATACATGGCCAAACGGATCGGCAAGCTTGCCCATGCGATCGCCCCAATAGGTATCGGCAATGGGTGTAATCTCGGTGGCGCCGGCGGTGAGAGCCTTTTCCACGAACCCATCAATGTTTTTGACGTACAGGTGACCGAGAGTGGCCGAACCGCCCAAAGAGTTGGGGGAAAGGATGCCCAAAAAAGGATTTTCTTCAGCAAGAAAAACTACAGAGTTTCCTATTTTTAGCTCGGCGTGCAATATCCAGGTTGCATCTGCGTTGTAGAGCCGTTTTGTCTCCTCAGCGTCAAATGCGGCCTTGTAGAATTCAATGGCTTGATCTACTCCCCGAACTGTCAGGCAGGGGGTGACGGTCTTAAAACCCTTGGGTACGGGCGCTACTTTTGTCATTTCTAAATCTCCGAAAGGTTGGTTTGGATATACATCATGGCTCATACTGTAGTAATGGTGCTTTGATTTGTCAATATCATGGACCAAGATGTAGCTCTAGGCATCGCGATGTCGGTCGCGCGGGTAAACATGGGGGGTGGTTCTGGCGACCAACAGCGGCACGCGTACGCATGGGCGGTGATAGTTTTTCAAGAGTGGATTGGAGCCACTGAATGCCGCAACCGTGGGCGACTTTGAAGACAGTAACGAATCACCGACAGACCCCCGGCCCAATCGAAATGGCACTGTCCGTTGGATTTCCCTCTGTCGCCGCTACCGATGCCAGCATTCTGATCTTGGGAAGCCTGCCGGGTCGGCGGTCACTCGAAGCACAGGAGTATTACGCACAGCCACAAAATTGTTTCTGGAAGATTATGGACGAACTGTTCGGAGCGGGGCCGGAATTGCCGTACGCGGAGCGATTACAGCACTTAACGGCAAACCGGATTGCGCTCTGGGACGTTGTCGCATCGGCGCAGCGGTCGGGGAGCTTGGATACCGCTATCGTGCGTACGAGCGTGCAGACCAACGACTTTCACGGGTTTCTCTCCAGGCACACGGAAATCGGTTTGGTTTGTTTTAACGGCGTGAAAGCCGCCGAGCTGTATCGCCGCCACGTGCTGCCGACGCTCGACGGTGCGTTCTTGACGATCCGCCGTGAAACCTTGCCCTCCACGAGCCCGGCCCATGCGGCCATGCCGTATTCGGACAAGCTGAGGCGTTGGTCGACCGCGATACACGCGACACGATAGATTGAGTTAGAGAGATTACCCGGACCCCTCCACCCTCACCCACTCGCCTTTTTCCGATTCGCCCACCACTCGATTCGCTCTGCAATCGTTTTCTCGAATCCGGTCGCACTGGGCTCGTACCACTTCGCGCCCAGCAACGCGTCGGGTAGATATTCCTGGCCCGCGGCGTGGCCTTGTTCGGCGTGGTCGTAGCGATAACCTTTGCCGTAGCCGAGGTCCTTCATGAGGCGCGTAGGCGCATTGCGTATGTGCTGCGGGACCGGTGCGGAAGGATGGTCGCGGGCGGCCTGCTGAGCGCGACCCCAGGCTTCGTAAATGCGGTTCGACTTCGGCGCAGTCGCAAGATAAATCACGGCCTCCACCAAGGCCAACTCACCTTCGGGTGAACCAAGAAAGTGATACGCGTCCTTCGCGGCCAACGCAATCTGCAGCGCGCGGGGGTCGGCCAGACCGATGTCTTCCGCCGCAATGCGCACCACGCGGCGTGCGAGATACATTGGGTCTTCGCCACCATCGATCATACGTGCGAGCCAATACAACGCGCCTTCCACGTCGCTACCTCGCACGGCCTTGTGCAGCGCCGATATCACGTTGTAATGCTCCTCGCCGGCCTTGTCGTAGCGCGCCAAGCGACGCTCCAGTACCGACTCGACTAGCTCACTGGAAATGGGCTCGGCGGAAATGGACTCGGCAGATGGGGACGATGTTGACGTGACGTGATCCCAAACGGCCTCGGCTGCGTTCAAAACGCGGCGAGCGTCACCGTCGGCGTGGCGCACGAGGAGATCCAGCGCATCTTCCGCGAGTTCGCCGCCGAGACTCGCCATCGCGTTTTCGACGATGCAGCGAATATGCACTGGCCCCAGCGATTCCAGCACGAAAACGCGCAGCCGCGATAACAGTGCCGAGTTAAGTTCGAACGATGGATTTTCCGTGGTGGCACCGATCAAGGTGATCACGCCCTCTTCGACCCACGGCAAAAATGCATCTTGCTGCGCTTTGTTAAAACGATGTATCTCGTCGCAGAACAGTATCGTGCCGCGGCTCTCTGCGTCGCGACGCTGCTGCGCCTGCTTGGTGATCTCGCGCACCCGCGGGACGCCTTCGGTGACCGCACTGAACAGCACGAATTCGCGGTCGGTGTAATTCGCAATGAGGCGCGCGAGCGTGGTTTTACCGGTACCCGGCGGCCCCCAGAACACCATACTGCCGACGGCCCCGCGTTCGATTGCTTCGCGCAACGGCTTAGCAGGGCCCAGCAAGTGCTCTTGCCCGAGATAGTCCTCTAACTTTTCCGGGCGCATACGATGCGCGAGCGGGGTTTTACGTTCTCCTACCGAAGCGAACAGCGACGATTGCAAGGTTACGGCGGAACGTTCATCCGGATTAGGCATGGTTATAAATATTCGCTAACGGCGGGCACGTTTCAATACAAGCATATTCCGACTCGCATTAGCAACGCGCGACCGTACCCCGGTACTATACTCCGGTGACCGATTCGGCCCCCGATATTCGCAGCGACACGCAGCGATTACGACGCTCCGCGATAACGGCCGCGTATTTCCTCGGATTGATCTGGTCGATATGGCTCATCGCGTCCGTGTTTGGCCTCGAGCTTCGCCACTATGGCGTGTACCCTCGACGGTTCGATGGCCTGGCTGGATTGTTGGCCGCACCGCTTCTGCATGGATCGTTCGCGCACTTATTTAGCAACACCCTGCCGGCGTGGGTTCTCGGCACTGCTTTTCTGTACGGCTATCCGCGCGCGGCACGGCTCGGTATCCCGTTAATTTACTTGGGCTCGGGCCTCGGGGTTTGGATTTTCGCACGGAGCAGCTATCACATCGGCGCGAGTGGACTCATCTACGGCATGATGTTTTTTCTTATCGTGATCGGTCTGTTGCGACGCGACCGACTCTCCATCGCACTCGCGCTACTGGTGTTTTTCCTCTACGGCGGCATGCTCTGGGGCGTACTCCCCACCGAGCCCGGCATATCGTTCGAATCGCATTTATTTGGGGCCGTGATCGGCACAGTGCTCGCGTTCCTGCTTCGTGACCGCGATCAGTCCCGACCCGAGAAACGCTATGATTGGGAAGATGAAGCGGAAGAACTAGATGATCGCGATTCTGGTGGCGCGTAGTGGCGAGATTGAGAGCTAGGCTACTGTAAGACCAGTAATCCTGGCGAATACCGATTAACGTTCGCCGACCAGATCCGAATACACCACACCGCGCTCATCGAACTGCACGACCTGTGCGGAGTTGACCGGCGCTTCGGTTTCCTTATCGACGAATGACGCGAACCGGTAGGGATTGTAGTAGACGCTGCGGCCCGACATACTGTCGAGCTCACGATCATCGCCCGGGTGGACGAAGTCCAACAGACGACCGATTGCGTAGGCGTGAATGTTGCGGCGCTGATTACGCAGCATGCGCTCGCGGCCCGATTCCCTAACGCGGAACTCAACGTCCGATAGCCGCACCTGCCGGGCCGAGGCCTTGAGCCGCCCGTTTTGCATAATGCTGTAGCAGTCGTGTTTCCAGTTGTGGATCACACGGACTGGCTTATCGTGGTCAATCACTTGTAGTCGTCTCGGTGCGAGGAGGCGCGCATTATATGTTGCGGCGCACAAATTACAAGGGAATGTAGCTGAGTTTGTGGGATTGTCCAGGAAACGCAGACACGCCGAGGAAATTCGGGCACCGTGAGATCGGCCTGTGCCGGTTCAAGCGTTACCGGGCTGTCATGTAGGAAGTGGAATAGACTCGAGGCCGCACAATGCGGCCTCGATTTGGTTTGGCGTCGGTATTTCTAACTGACCGCGGTCTGTTCCTTGTCCTGTGCCTTGATCTGCTCCTTCGGTTTGCGGCCACGGGCGCGGGGCGCTTTGCCGCTTTGCATACGCTCTTCGAGCTGACCCATGCATTCAGTGATGTAGGCCATTATGTCGCTCCTTTTGCCGCGGCGGTATCCGGTGATAGGTGAGCCGGGTTTCTCGATCACATAACGATACCAATCGCCGCCGGGCGCACCGTCAGGACCGTTCGATTTTTCGACCGACACCACAGTGTAGTGAAAAGCATCTCTACGGGATTGCGGTTCTTCCGCACTCTCATTGGTGCTGGGAGCTACCGTTTGATTCATATCGTACTGTCTCCTGGAGTGTATAAGGCCGCCGCAACTTGAGCTGCGCGTGTAACTGCGAATTTACGGTTACCGTGGGAGCCGTTCGGGAAATCCGTGGATCACTAACGACCCTTGAAGTCCGGGCCGGGGTGACGCAAGATGGACGAGAACGTGCTCTTGGCGAGGCGACTAATGTCGACGTAGTGTACCACAAATCGCCAACCCAGTCCTCGGCGGTCGCACCAATTCGGTGCGACCGCTCGGTTCAATCGTCGGTTACGCCGAGCATTGGCTAAAACCGTTTTGAGTCGCCAGGTGCCATCAGCAGGATGCTCACCGGAAACTCGCCTAGTGCGGCCGCGAATTGCTCAGGCGTTCCTTTTAATGGCGGGAAGGTACCGTAATGAATAGGCAATACGGCCTTCGGTTTCAGGAATTGCGTCACGGCGTAGGCCGCATGCGCCGGATCCATCGTTAACTGGCCGCCGATCGGCAACAATGCGAGATCTGGCTTGTAGTAGTCACCGATAAAGGCCATATCGCCGAAAACCCCGGTATCCCCCGCGTGGTACAAGGTAAACCCGCTTTCGAGTTGAATAATGTATCCGGCCGGCTCGCCTCCCGGGTACACCCGCTTGACGCCGGTTTCGGCGTCCTGATGGACGACCTCGGAGCTGTGTTCGGCGTGCACCATAGTCACGGTGATACCAGACCCGAGCGGTTGAATCGGCCCGCTCTTATTAAAGCGAATCAGTTGCTCGTAGGGCACGATACCCAAGGTGCCAAAAGTGTGGCCCATATCCGCATTCATCGCGACTTTAGCGCCGGTCATTTTGGCCAATTCCGCGGTGTCGCCAACGTGGTCGCCATGACCGTGCGTCACCAAAATTAGGTCGATCTTGCCGAGCTTACTCAGGTCTTTGAGCGCGTCCGGGGTCTTCGGATTTTTGGTAATGAATGGATCGATCATGATGACCTTACCGCTATCCGTCGTGATCTTGACCGCCGCTTGACCGAACCACTGCAACTCGAATGCCTGCACGGCACCACTCGCGGCGAGACTCGCGGCGACGATGGTGCAACTCAACAATCGATTTATGACCTTCATAACTATCCTCCTTAAGCGACCTTAATTTTTTGCTTCGTCTTGCATATCTTCCAATCCCGACCAACGTTCAATGGCTCGTTCGAGCTCCCGCTGTTTGCCGGCCAGCTCGTCCAGCACCGGTTGTACCTGGGCAAACGGCTGATCGTAAAACCCATGATCACCGATGCGAGACTGTAGTGTCTTCACTTCACGCTCCAGCGTTTCGATCTTCCCCGGGAGAGTGTTCAACTCGCGCTGCAAATGGTAACTCAATTTGCGCGGTTTATTCGCCTCCGGCTTTGCCGCGGGCGCAACAGTCACCGCGCCCCGCGGCTTTGGTTTATTCGGGTTATCGAGTTCGGCAAGCCGCTTGCCGTGTCGCAACCAATCGCTAAAATTGCCGATGTATTCGCAAATCTCACCACCTGCTTCGAACACTACGACGCTGGTCACCACATTGTCCAGAAATTCGCGGTCGTGGCTGACCACGATGAGCGTGCCACGGTATTCCACGAGGCGTGCTTCAAGCACCTCCAGGGTTTCGACATCCAAGTCGTTGGTCGGTTCGTCCAATACCAGTAGGTTAGAGGGCCGGGTAAACAACTTCGCGAGCAGCACTCGGTTGCACTCGCCGCCGGACAAGGCTTTAACAGGTGTCATCGCGCGTTTGGGGCTAAATAAAAAACCCGTGAGGTAACTCACGATGTGCTGATCCTTCCCGTTTATATTGATATGTTCTCGGCCATCGCCAACATTTTCCGCAATGGTCTTCTCAGGGTTTAGATCTTGGCGCTGTTGATCGAAATATCCTATGTCCAGATGCGTCCCGAGTTTGATGGAGCCTTGTTGTGGGCTTAAGTCACCGATCAACAGGCGCAACAACGTGCTCTTGCCGACACCGTTATTGCCCACGATTCCGATCCTGTCACCGCGCATGATCTTTATCGAAAAGTCGTCGATCACCGGCGCACCGCCATAACCGTAACTCATGTGGCGGGCTTCGATCGCTTTGCGACCCGACGGGGTGGCGTCCTGCATTCGCACCCGCGCCTTGCCGAGCGGCTTCAAACGCTTGGCTCGCTCCACGCGCATCGCGTGTAGTGCGCGCACTCGACCCTCATTGCGGGTACGCCGCGCCTTGATACCTTCCCGAATCCACGCTTCTTCCTGCGCCAGACGTTTATCGAACAATGTGTTGTGGCGCGCTTCGTCTTCCAGGGTTTTCTGTTTTTGCACCAGATAATTTGCGTAGCCACCGGGCCAACTGCTCATCCGGCCCCGATCCAATTCCACGATGCGAGTTGCGAGACGTTGCGTCAGCACGCGGTCGTGGGTCACAAACAATACGCTGCCGGCAAATGTACGCACCTTACCTTCGAGCCATTCGATCGTGCTGAGGTCGAGGTGATTGGTGGGTTCATCGAGCAACAGCAGGTCCGGATTACAAACCAGCGCCTGGGCCAAAGCGACGCGTCGACGCCAGCCGTTCGACAATTCATGCAGCGGACGATCGGCGGGCAAATTTAACTCCGTCAATATCGTCTCGACTCGGCGCTCGAGATCCCAGCCACCGTGCACCTCGATGCTATGCTGCAGTGCGTCCAATTCTTTGAGGCCCTTCGCGTCCAACGGTAAAGCAGAACGCTCCTGATAATCGGCACACATAAGCCGCAAGTCGGCGAGTCCCGACGCAACGACGTCAAATACTTTGCGATCCAAGCCGCCCGACAGGGTCTGCGTCAATTGGCTAACGACCATTCCGCTTTGGTATTCGATATCGCCGTAGTCGGGTTCTAGCTCACCGGTAATGAGTTTTAGTAGTGACGATTTGCCGGTGCCATTGCGGCCAATTAAACACGCACGCTCGCCGGGCTCGATCGCGAACTCGATGTTTACGAGTAACGGCACATCGCCGAACTCAAGGGATACCTTGTCAAAGCGTACTAAAGTCATAGTTCAGCTAGACCGGATATTTCACAAAGGCGGACGATGGAGTTGTGGGGCGTGGCGCTGACGCGCTATTGTCGCGCCAATTATCGAATAATCAACCCGTAGGCGGAGATGCACTCGAAAAACCCTCGGCCGTTCGACGCGCTGACCCCGGACTTCATTTTGCAGGCCGTGGAAAGTCAAGGGCTGATTTGCGATGGTCGAATCTTTCCGCTGAACAGCTACGAGAATCGCGTTTATCAGGTAGGAATCGAGGATAGCGAACCACTCATCGCAAAGTTCTACCGGCCCGGGCGTTGGACCGGGGAGCAAATTCGCGAAGAGCACGAATTTTGCTTCGAGTTGGTGGCCCAGGAACTACCGGTGGTGGCGCCACTCATTGCTGCCGACGACGACAGCCTGTTACAGCGGGGCGACTTCTACTTCGCGCTGTTCCCGCGCCGGGGCGGCCGCGCGCCTGAACTGGATAACCTGGACAATCTGCTGGTAATCGGACGACTGCTCGGGCGCATCCATCGTATCGGCACCAGCAATCCTTTCGAACATCGCCCGCTATTGGACAGTACAAGCTATGGGTATGCGAGCGTGGAATTCATTGTAAACGGTGTCATCCCCATCGAACTCGAAGCGACCTACCAAGAAGTCGCCTCCGAGCTGCTTGCCCGAATCGATGCGGCACTGGTAGAAGCCTCTCCGATTCAAAATATCCGGGTACACGGCGACTGTCATATCGGCAACATGCTGTGGCGTGACGATGCGCCGCATTTTGTGGACTTTGACGATACTCGCATGGCGCCCGCCGTGCAGGATCTTTGGATGCTGTTATCCGGTGACCGCCGCGAACAGACAATTCAGTTGGACCAGGTGTTAACCGGGTACTGCGAATTCGCGGATTTTAACCACCGTGAGCTGAGGTTAGTGGAAGCGCTGCGCAGTTTGCGCATGCTGTATTACAGCGCGTGGCTCGCACGGCGCTGGGACGATCCCGCGTTTCCACCGAGCTTCCCTTGGTTTAATACGCGCAACTACTGGGAAGGCCACGTGGCGGATTTGCGGGCTCAGGTCCTGGAACTCGACGAGCAACCGTTGTTGCTATGAGTTGGTACGTCTATATCGTACGCTGTGCCGACAACAGTTTATACACCGGCATCGCCGTTGACGTCGCGCGGCGCGTTGCCGAACACAATGGCGATCAGCGATCGGGCGCGCGCTATACCCGCGGGCGGCAGCCGGTGCGCTTGGTCTACCAAGAAGCGGTTGCGACTCGCTCGCTGGCCGCACGTCGCGAAACGCAAATAAAGCGTTTACCGAAAACCGCCAAGGAACGACTCGCCAAATCGGCGACTCGAGGCGACCGCTGATCGGTCGGCACCTCGATCATGCCGTTGGCAAACCAATTGGGTGCTCGAGCAAAATCGGATCGGGCAATCGGCAAAATGGGCCGACTCGCGCCTACACGGCCAACACCGGTCCATGCCGGGACGACCGTGCCATCCTCGAAATCGATGGCGAAATGGAGATCGCGACCGGTACGCACACGGCCAAGGCAACGGCTCGTGGCGCGTCCAAAGGGAATTACGGCCTAGTGATTGGCCCGGCCCGGCTATCCCGTCGGGGGCGGGCGGACTGAAATTGTGGATATTTCCAGGAATTTTCGGTTACACTACCCACCGCATTTCATTCCAGGTCATTTCAGAAGTTCCCTCCCGGCTTTCTCCTGTTAATTACTTGTCGTGAAATGCGACTAATTGCTTAATTTTCGATATTAATTACAGAGAGTATTTAAATGGCTACTGGAACAGTAAAATGGTTTAACGAATCAAAAGGATTTGGATTTATCACTCCAGCCGACGGTGACAAAGATGTATTCGTGCATTTTTCGGCAATCGTCGGCGACGGCTACCGAACGCTGGTGGAGGGACAAAAAGTGAACTTCGAGACCGAGCAAGGCCCGAAGGGGCCCCAAGCCCGGCAAGTCACGGGCGAAGGTTAATTTCGTCTGGATTGTTTTCTAGGACCCCGCAGCCCGCTGCGGGGTTTGTTTTTCTGGCGCCAGCAGCGCGCCGTACGTATGTAAAAGGACACCGTCATTGAAAAAAATGTTTGTTGGGCATCTTCCCGAAGACGCGAAGGAGGAAACGGTTCGCGAGTGGTTCTCCGAGTTCGGTACCGTGCGTTCGGTACGCATCGCCTCAGACGTATTTAGCGGAAAATGTCGTGGCTTTGGATTCGTGGAAATGGAAGGGCACGAAGCCCGTGCAGCGATTGCAGGCCTTAATGGAAAGACCTTTGGCGGCAAATCGTTGAAAGTTCAATTCGAGGATGCCCGCAAGGATGCCCGCGGCGCTGGAAAAAAACGCCGCCGCTAGTCCGGCGCTGCGCGAGTTTGTGGCTCTAGACGTGCTCGCGGTTTGGCGTGGGCGCTGAATATCGATACTTACCCCCGCGGCGTAAACCGCTTTGACCTCCGTTAGCGGTGCGAAAATGCCGCGTGCCGATGAGTAATTCGGGCGGCAATTTAGGGTTGATTGTACAAGCACTCGCGTTTGCGGCCGACAAACATCGCGATCAACGACGTAGGGACGCGGGTGCCTCGCCGTATATCAATCATCCAGTAGCGTTGGCTGATGTATTGGTCAATGCAGCCGGCATCACCGATAGCGATGTCATTTGCAGTGCCCTACTGCACGATACGATCGAAGACACCGACACTACGGCGGCAGAAATCGACGCCGTTTTTGGCGCGGCGATTCGGCGTATCGTTTTGGAAGTGACCGACGACGCATCGCTACTGAAATCGCAGCGCAAACAACAACAGATTGACCGCGCCAGCCACATCAGCGATAGCGCTAAACTTGTAAAACTCGCGGACAAAATTTGCAATCTTCGTGATATGGCGACGGCGCCCCCCGCGGACTGGACCACCGACCGCCGACAAGAATATTTCGATTGGGCCAAGGCAGTAATCGACAAGCTACGTGGCGTGCACCCGGTGCTTGAAGCGTTGTTTGACGAAGCCTACGGGGCACGACCGGTGTAACACCATTCAACCCGGATACTTCACCAAGACGGACTGAATTTCAGCAATATGATTAAGATTCGATCCGGTAGGCAAGAATTGGGCCCGTGTCCGGTAATTTTTCTCATAGCGCGCGCGGGCGAGAAACTTCCGATAGTGCACCAGGCTAAAATGGTCCTAGGATGTCATACATTAATTTCTCCAACTCTTGACGAACGAACTCTACGCGTCATTAGATGGGAAAGGATATGACGATGTCCCGAGAGGCACCAAAAACGGCGCCGCTCGGGCAATTTCGCCAACTACTCTGGCTGCGGCACGATGCGTATATAGGGTTTTGGTGATGCCCAACCATTGGGATATTTCTCCTTCGCTTCCTCGTTGGACACGGCGGGCACGATAATTACGTCGTCGCCCTGTTGCCAGTTCACCGGTGTCGCCACTTTGTGTTTCGCTGTTAATTGAATCGAGTCGATTACTCGTAGCACCTCATCAAAATTGCGGCCGGTACTCATCGGGTAGGTAATCATCAGTTTGACCTTCTTATCGGGCCCGATTACAAAAACCGACCGAATCGTCGCGTTGTCAACGGCCGTACGATCTTTCGCTTCGCCTTTGGCATTGGGATGAATCATGTCGTAGAGCTTCGCGACTTCGAGATTGGTATCACCGATCATCGGGTAATTGGGCGCGTGTCCGGTTGCGTCCGCGATGTCACTCGACCAGGCTTTGTGGTCGCTAACCGAATCGATACTTAGTCCGATGATTTTACAGTTGCGCTTATCGAATTCCGGCTTTAGGCCGGCCATGTAGCCAAGTTCGGTCGTACAAACCGGGGTAAAGTCTTTGGGGTGTGAGAACAGTACCGCCCATCCATCGCCGATCCAGTCATGAAAATTGATCGTGCCCTCAGTTGTTTCGGTACTGAAGTTGGGAGCATCGTCGCCAATTCGCAGTGGCATAGTCCACCTCCTATGGTGAGTTGTAATATCAGATCTGAACTGAGCGCCGGCAGCAAAGCGCGCACCGGAGAACGCCCAGTACAGGGGGTATTCTTATCAGATCCAAGCCCGTTTGGAAAGTTCGGCCGAGGGGCAAGTGCAGGGCAATTGGCCTTGTAGCTAAAACCGTATATTCTGCGCACAATACTGGCCTGCCTATTGGATTTCCCAATGCCGCAATCCACAGACATTCCCGGATTAACGGTCGAGCTGGACGGCTGGCTACGCGAATCGATTCGGGACGCAGCCGCCACCCTGCCGCAGAGCGGTATTATCGAAGCGGTTAATTACGGACGCGAGCGGCCTGGACTCATTCCGTTCTGGGTCGGCGAAGGGGACGTACCGACGCCACAGTTCATCTGCGATGCGGCGATCCAATCGCTGCGCGACGGACACACGTTCTATACCTATCAGCGCGGCATCCCGGCATTGCGCAACGCCATCGCGCGCTACTACGACCGCCACTTTGCCATCGGGCTTGACCCGGAACGCGTTATCGTCACTAGCTCGGCGATGCAGGCGATGATGGAAACCATGCAGAGCGTTGTCGGTGCCGGGGATGAAGCGATTGTCGTGTCTCCGGTGTGGCCTAACATTTACGCCTGCATCCATATGCAGCAGAGCGTCGCACGCTCGGTGGCGTTGCGATCTGACGAAACCGGCTGGCATCTCGACCTGAACCGACTGTTCGATGCCGTTAACGCCAAGACGCGCGCAATTTATATCAATACCCCTGGCAATCCAACGGGCTGGATCATGTCGCGAAACGATATGCTTGCAGTGCGGGATTTCGCGCGCGAGCGCCGCTTGTGGATCGTTGTCGACGAGGTGTACGGAAAATTTATTTATGATGAACTCCACACCACATCGTTTCTGGAAATTATGGAGGCCGACGAACAACTCATTGTCACCAATAGCTTCTCCAAAAATTGGGCAATGACAGGCTGGCGTGTCGGTTGGGCGGTCATACCCAAAGGCTTGGGTCAGGTATACGAAAACCTCGTGCAATTCAACACCTCGGGCACCCCGGAATTCCTGCAGCGCGGTTGCGTCGCTGCCATCGACCACGGCGACGAGTTTCTCGCGGAGCAGGTGGCGCGTTGTCGTGCCGGGCGCGACCTGGTATGCGATGCGCTGCTGGAAATCCCGAACGTACGCACCACCAAGCCTCAAGGCGCGTTTTACTTGTTCTTTCAGGTGGACGGCGAACCCAATAGCGTTGATCTCGCCAAACGCATGATTGACGAAGCCAATGTCGGACTCGCCCCCGGCACCGCATTCGGGCTCGGTGGCGACGGATATGTACGCATGTGCTTCGCCCCGTCCCATGACACTCTGCGTACCGGTCTAGAGCGGTTGGCGGACGCGTTGCGCAAGCGCGCGGCGGCGTAGCGCATCACTGCGAAGGCTTCGATATCATACGCAACTGTATTTCGTATATAGTGCTCTCAGGATAATTGGTTAGCTCCGCTTGCATCACGTTACTAAAGTGTTAGACCTATAGGGAACTCATAGCATGATCGCGATCGACCGGGTCTCGGAAGCCGCCTACCGAATAATGTTCAAGGCCGGCATCGAAATCCCCGAGGACTATAAAGCCCGGATTCGGGATCTTGCCCATAGCGAGACCGGCGAACTGTCGTGTTTCGTACTGCGCACGATGCTGGACAACTGGGAAGTCGCCAAACAGGATCAACGCCCGATGTGCGCCGACACCGGCCTACCCCGCTTCTATGTGAAGATCGGCAATGAATCGATTGTGGAAGGCGGTTTCGTCGCCGTGGAGGAAGCATTGCGAGATGCCACGGCCCGCGCCACCCACGATATTCCGCTGCGGCCCAATCGGGTCCATCCATTGAGCCGCCACGACAACAATAATAATGTCGGGATCAATGCCCCGGAAATCGAATACGGTTTTGAACCCGATGCAGATTGGGTCGACATCACCACCGTCCACAAAGGCGGCCTGTTCGGCAGCGACTATCGGATGTTGTTTCCCGGTGATGGGATTGACGGTATCAAGCGTTTTTTTCTCGATACGATGATTGCGTTTGGCAAACGCGGGTTGGCGTGTCAGCCCGCGATTGTGGGTATCGGACTTGGTGGTTCCAAAGACACCTGTATGGTGTTGGGGAAACAAGCCGCTTGCCTGCGCATTATCGGCGACCGCAATCCCGATGCGAAAATCGCAGCGCTTGAACTCGAACTCATCGAATTGGGTAATTCAATCGGCATGGGCGCGATGGGATTCAGCGGAACTGCAATGGTGGCGGACTGCCACATCGAGGCGGGTTATACCCACACCGGCGGCATGCCGGTCGCGATGCACTGTTTCTGCCTGTCGTCGCGGCGTGCGAGTGCGCGGTTGTTTGCCGATGGGCACATCGAGTACCGCACCGACCCGCAATGGTTTACCCCTTATATGCGTAGAAACTCCGTGTCATGGCCAACGACGACCGCACGCTCACTACCGTCAGACTGACAACGCCGGTCACGCCGCAAGACCTCGCGGCATTAGCGATCGGTACGGTTGTGTATCTTGATGGAGTGATCTACACCGGCCGTGAGGGCGTCTACCAGCGTATTATGGCCGACGGGGAAGCGCCGCCGACCGATCTCGCCGCACTCAGCAATGTGAATTTTCACTGTTCGCCGGCTGCGTCCGTGAACGCCGACGGCAGCTATAACATCGGTGGCGTCACGGCCACAGCAAGCTTTCGCTTCGCGCAGTGGTTACCGGAATGGTTCGCGCGATTTGGTTGCAAAGTGATCATTGGCAAAGGCGGTATGAGTGAAACACACTACCGGGAGATCTTCGTACCCGCCGGTGCCGTGTACCTCACGACCGTGGGGTATGGCACCGGGGCGTTGCTCGGCCGCGGCATTCAAGCCGTAGAAAATGTGTATTGGCTGGACGAGCTCGGTATCGCACAAGCGATGTGGGTGCTGCGCGTCGCCGACTTCGGTCCGTTGTTGGTGGAATCGGATATTAACGGCAACAGTTTGTTCGAGACTAACAATCGCTTGATCAACGCGAACATCGAACAACTCTATGACGGATTGAAGCCTCCCGCACTCAGTCGTTTCGGTGAGACCGACCGCAAGACTGATGAATTGATTTAAGGAGCCTCTGCAAAAGCCATGACCGATCAATTTGGGTCCAAAATAATCAATCCCTGCGTTCCGGAACGCAAGCAATAGCCGGGCTATTACTTACGCTCCGCGCCTTGATCTTGATCATTTTGAATCCCAACTTGATTCGCCCAGACTTATGCAGAGGTTCCCTTAGTGCACGCCGGTCGAGTCGGAGCGCGTCCCCGGGCTTGATCCATATACAACGTTAAATCGTCGTCCTACACTGTACCGATGACGTCGCCCTGGAATTTGTCATTGTTGCTGACCATCGGAATCGCATGGGGCGCGACACCGAGCCTCGCACGGTTAATCGGTCAATTCGGTGGGTCGCCCGTGGGGCTAACCTTGTGGCAAGCCATCGGTGGCGGAATGTTATTGCTTGCTGTCACGATCGTTCGCCGCCGTACGCTACCAATCGATCGTGCACATCTTGTTTTTTATCTATTTTGTGGCGTGGCCGGCACCGCTCTACCGACCACTATGATTTTTACTGTGGCACCGAACCTTCCGGCTGGTGTCTTGGCGATGCTACTGACGACCGTACCGATAATGACGTATGCGCTGGGCATCACTTGCGGTATAGACCGCATCGCAGCCGGCCGCCTGTTCGGCCTCCTGCTCGGAATTGGCGCCGTGGGCCTGTTGTTTATACCCAACGGCGCGGACCAAACCATGGCACCAGTGCGCTGGATCGCGCTCGCTTTACTTATTCCGGTGGCATACTCGCTGGAGAATATCTTTATAGCACTACGCCGACCGCCCAACACAGACTCACTCACTCTGTTGACCGGAATGATGTTAATGAGCGCGATAATATTGGCGCCTATAGTTGGTATCTCGGATGCCTATGTACCACTGCAGTTCCCGTTTGGCGTCCTGGAGTGGGCGATGCTCGCTATGATTGTTATCAACGTGATTTGCTACGCCGTGTTTATATATCTCGTCACCGCCACCGGGCCGGTTTTTGCCGCCCAGGCCGGCTACCCGGTGATGATTTTCGGGGTCGCGTGGGGCATGTATCTGTTCGACGAGCGACACACGATGTGGATTTGGGTAGCTTTTGCGCTCATGCTGATCGGCATGGCGTTAGTACGGGAACGCCCGGTAACTGCGGAGGTTTAACAGTATGAACGATATCGTCTCCCTCGTGGCCGCACTGCCACGGGTCAGTCTCGCTCACCTGCCTTCGCCGTTGCACGCCTTGCCAAACCTCAGTCGGCAGATCGGTAATATTTCGGTATCGGTAAAGCGCGACGACTGCACGGGGCTCGCGATGGGCGGCAATAAAGCGCGGCACCTGGAATTCTACTTAGGCGACGCACGGCAAGCCGGCGCGGATTGCCTATTGATAACCGGCGCGGTGCAGTCCAACTATGTGCGCATGACGGCGGCGGCGGCGAGACAAATGGGTATGGATTGTCACGTGCAACTTGAGGAACGTGTGCCCGGCGTCGATGCCACTCATCGCAGATCCGGTAACGTACTGCTAAACCGGTTGTTCGGCGCAACGATCCATTCCTATTCCGAGGGAGAAAACGAATCCGGCGCCGACCGACAATTGGAGGCCATCGCCGCGCAACTACGGGTGGAAGGCAAACGACCCTATGTCATCCATCTCGGCGCCAACCATCCGCCCCGCGGGGCACTGGGTTATGTCGATGCGGCGGCCGAGATTCTGAGTCAGTTGTCCAAACAATCATTGCGTGTTGATGACATCGTTATCCCCTCCGGTAGCTCCCACACCCATACCGGTTTGTTGTTCGGTCTGCGGGCACTCGGAAGCTCGATTCGTGTCACCGGGATCTGCGTCCGCCGTGACGCCGAGCAACAACATGACCGGGTCGC
>CAXMMZ010000230.1:0-5109 GCA_964194565.1 Arenicellales bacterium | reverse complement strand
TCCAGAAAATCGAGAAAGTAGCGCCTGTTATGAAATCCCGTCAGACCGTCAACGATGGTCATCCGGTAAATCTCCTCGTGATAAGCGCTCTCTATGTCACCCTCCATTAAGAATTTAAGGATGATTTCACCGCACCGAATCCGCACGCCGTCACGAACACGCTCTCGATCAATTCGGCATTCGTTTACAAAGGTGCCATTGGTGGAGCCCAAATCCTGTAACCACCATACACCCTGCCCATCCTGCACAATTTCCGCATGACGTCGCGATACGGTACTGGTATTCAAAACGATGTCTACGTCGTCGTCGCGGCCAAACACATAGCGCGCCCTACCCAGCACGATGCGATGCCCGAGACTGGCACCGGGCGGATGCAACTGGATCAGGCACGGATCCCCACCGTCGGCAACGGGTTGCGCTTCCATCGCTTCCGTATCGCCCCACAGGACCGTCTGCTCCTCACCTTCAGATTCCCACGTGTCCTGAACCATTCTCTCTATCGCGCCACTCGCTTAATTGTTGACTCGCGCATAATCGCTCAAGTTTACTCTACACTCCGGCCGTGTGCGTACTGCAATTCGTTAACCGGCCGGACCATTACCACCTGACGGAACAACGGCCGCAACCCGGTAAACGCACGCCGCCGATTACGGCTGTCATTTAGTTTAGGCCTTATTCACGAATTCGGTAGTGAATTTCGTATACTGTAATTCCCGATTGCGACCATAGCGGTGTAAATAGGTCGGAATTCGAGGCCACGAATTCATCAAATTCATTCGAATAAAACCGACTCACTAGCATAATTCGCTCCGACCAGTGGCGGCTAACCCGACCCGTGGCACTCAACTGCCCGTCACGTTTGTTCACCACCAATAGCCATCCACTACGCGCCCGAAACTGATCCCTTGTATATTCATCGCCGTCTAACGGCAGTGCACCACGACCGTAAAATTTGTAACCTCCATAGCGATGTGACGTGAGTCCGTTAATCGTGTAGCCGGTAACCCGATCGGTTATAACCCGCCGCGGTTCCAATGTATTTAGAAAAATGTACAGATCCTTCCATAGCCAATAATCGTTGCTGCGATCCACCGCCGTGAGGGTCGCGAGCCGACTGTAGGATGCTGAAAAGAACGTGGATTGAGCCGGTAACCAGGACACACACAAAACGACGAACGCCACGAGCTTTACCAGTGGTGCCCCTACCGCCGCATCTCGAGCACGACTAAATACAGTCACTAAAAAATATCCCGCTACCAGGGGTATCGGCACCAACCAACAGATTCGCCATAACACCTGCGGTGATGCCAGTCGCACGAAGAAGTCCGTAAATATTGGATTGAATACGGTCAACACCGGCAACCACATGCCCGCCGATAGGTACAAACTTCTATTTAGCGTATGCCGCTGCCAGATATACAGCGCGTATACCACCAAACCCCAAACTGTCAGTACCTGATAAAACTGATATTCGGGTCTTAGGATATACAAGTTTTGTAAAAACGGTAGGAGATCGGACAGTGACGTCAACGTATTATATCGTAACGGATTACCGCGGTGCACGGAAACATACAGCCAAGAGTGAACCACCAAATAGACAACGGCGACGACGGCAAACAACACATTGACCCGGGTTCGAATAACAGGCTCGAGCGCACCACCAACGTACCGGCGCCCCTGCAGTAACCAACCCGCAATTCGCACTCGGTGTGCACGCAGAAATCCAAGCAAACTCAAAATCGAAATCGTGGTGATGGCAAACAATACTTCTTGCTTATGAACTGCCGCCATGGTCAGCATATAGAATGGTATCGGCACTAACACTGGCCAGCCGACGTTGTTACTCTGCAGGAACCGCAGAACCAAATAGACTGTAGCCAGATAAACGATGTAGTTGAGTGCAACGGGCGCCAAAATGTAATAACGTATGAAGGCGAATTGCGCGATCCCCAGATACAATCCGGTCACAACAACGGTAACGAGGCCAATCCAGTACTTGCTGATCGCCGATAATCGAAAACCCTTGAAAACAAACACGGTGAAGCTGAAAGTCGCAGCCGCCAACATCACAGTGTTCGTTAACGTCACCCACGGGAGCGACGCTTCGATTGACAATCCGCTCAACCACGAGAGCAAAGCGTGGAACGTATGCCAGTAGCCCATGAATTTATCGAGCAACAAAGACGGTAGCTGGTGTAGCGATACGTTACTGAGATCACGAAACAACAGGCCATCTTGGATCGATGCGAATTTGATCTGCATGCGACCCAGATGCCACCACACATCACTCGGTATGTCCGTATAGGGCCCGACCAGCAACACATAACCGGCAGCCACGAGTAGTGACAGCGCGATGACGATAAAGCGACCGCGGCGGCGCTGTGGCCACACCAATGTAGGACGGCTGATACCCCGGCCGCGCCTTCCAATTACCAGCGCAGCGAGAACGGCCAGACTGCCGTTCAACAACCACAAAAACCCCGATACCCCAAGTCCGAGTAGTGCACCGCCCAGACTGGCGCACACGATAAATACATATGACCACGCAAAAACGACAACGAAGTGGCTCGGTGTGTTTGCTACGAGCCGATGGATCAGCCAACCCGGGACCAAGAAATACAGTCCGTAGTAAAACAGGTATAGCATCGATTTAGGTCACTACTATCCGCATTTCAGGCCCGTCAAACTCGTAAATAGTTTTTATCGGTTTATCAGTTCCTGCCCTACATTCGGCGCCGCGCTGCTCCCGCAGGCGGCACCAACGAATAGCGCGACCGGGTAGCACGATTCAATGATCGACGTCAGCCATCGTCGCCAATATCTGCGCATTCACCTTGCGAACGTCGAATCGGTCCAACGCCAACTGCCGCGATTTCTCGCCCATCGACCCGCTCAGCGACGCATCGGTCAGAAACTTTTCCATTGCCGCCGCGAGCCGTTGCGGATTTCGCACCGGAACGAGAAACCCATTGACGCCTTCCGCAACCGCTTCCCGGCAACCCGGCCAATCGGTTGTCACTATCGGCTTTCCGCAGGCCATCGCTTCGAGGATCGATCGCGGCAACCCTTCCCGATAATAAGACGGCAGTACAAACACTTCACTACTCGTCAAAAACGGTCGAACATCCTCGATTTCGCCGAGGTATTCAATGAATCCGGAGGCCTGCCAATCCTGAATTTCCGACTGCGTATGCGCAGATGGCCCCTGTTCCAACGGTCCCAGCAACCGAAATGTCGCATGTGGGTAGCTTGACTGTAGCAGACGTGCCGCCGCCACGAAGTCCGCACTGCCTTTTTCCTTCAACATACGCGCAATAAGTAAAAAGCTCCCGGGCTGCACCGCCTCGGGTTTGGGTCGAAAACGTTGCACGTCCACGCCCGACCCCGGCAATACCACCGTTTGCTCGGCGTTGGCTATCTTTAAGCTTTGCAGCAATTGGGCATCATCGCTATTTTGAAAATACACCCGGCGACAAACATCCAATGATTTACGATAAAACGGCGCAACCGCCGCCAGCAGCAGGCGCTGCGTCGCAGATTCGTTGTTGAACAGTTGCCCCAGGCCCGTAATAATTGCGCAGATCGTTTTTACCCCCTCTAAATGTGCCGCATAACTCCCATACATGACCGGCTTAACGGTATAGCTTAGTACGACATCGGGTTGCTCGGCGCGCAGAATTTTACGCAACTGGCGGAATGTTTTGAAATCGCGAATGGGATTTATGCCACGTGCCGAGATATCGAAGTGGATGTGCTTGACCCCAAGGCCGCTCAGGGCTTCGGTCGATTCGTCGCGGGGCGCTATACCTACTACATCATAATCGTGGAGTTGTAGGAGTTCGATGAATTCGCGTCGCAGCTTGTACAGATAACGGGACGTATTGTAGATGAGCGCTATCTTGCCTCGCATCGCTCATTCTCCAGCCACGCCTGAACCATAAGCACGTCCCATAAATAATATTGCCAGTTGCGGGACCCATCCAAATGCTCCGACCATTTCTGGCGAATTTGCGGTGCATGAAAATATCCGTCCTGGACCAATCGCTGTTCCGTCAACAAATCCTCGGCCCATTCCCGCAACGGACCGCGAAGCCAAGCGTCAATCGGCACCCCGAAACCCATCTTCGGTCGATCGATAAGTTCTCGCGGCACATGCCGATACAACAGTTGGCGCAATAGCCATTTGCCCTGGCCATCACGCAGCTTCATTGGCAACGGCAAATCCCGCGCAAATTCGACGAGCCGATGGTCCAGCATCGGAACCCGAACCTCGAGGCTCACTGCCATACTGGCACGATCCACTTTGGTCAAAATATCGTCCGGCAAATAGCTGATCCGATCAATGTGCATCATCCAACTTGCGAAGTCGATATCGCTTCCGGCAGCCACCTCTGTGCGAATCACTGTATCGGGCTCGAACCCACCCTTAACCAACTCCGTCGGCTGTTTCCAATGCGAAATCAGCAAATAATAAAGATCGCGCGACGACTGCACCGACATAATTTCCGCCAGTTTGTGCGCTTTATCGCCAGCGTTGGGCAGTCGATATTTGGTAGCAATTAGCGGTGACAATGCATCGAACACACCTTGCCAAGCACGCGGTGAAACGGTGGTGATTCCCCGTCCGGCTGCACGCCGTAATGCCCGCGGCATCCATTTTAGCTTACGCCACAGCGAAGTACCCCAAAAGTACCGGTTATAACCGCCAAATAGCTCGTCACCGCCATCGCCGGACAAGCTGACCGTTACCGACTGACGGGCCAACTGCGAGACCAAGTAGGTCGGGATCTGCGACGAATCCGAGAACGGCTCGTCGTACATGGTCGATAGTTTCGGGATCACATCCATCGCTTCCTGGGGCGTAACGTAAAGCTCTGTATGATCCGTGCCGAGGTGCGCGGCGACGGCTTTTGCCTGCTGTGCCTCGTTGTAGTCGGACTCATGAAAACCAATCGAGTAAGTCTTTACTGCCCGCGAACTTTGCGCCTGCATCAATGACACAATTACGGACGAATCGATGCCCCCCGACAGTAACGCACCCAACGGTACGTCCGCCACCATCTGTTGGCCAACTGATGTCATCAATAATTCTTCGAGCCGATCGATCGC
>CAXMMZ010000229.1:0-1873 GCA_964194565.1 Arenicellales bacterium | reverse complement strand
CTGTGTGACGTCGTGAACCATTTCCGATAAAGAGTGCGCGGCGGTCAGGCCAGGGCTCACGTCGGCGTGTAGTTGTTTGCTGATCTGACTAGTAGAGAATACGCCACGTACGGTCTGTGCGCCGCTTTCAGGCTCAGTATCGACTACGAGAATGTGTTGGCGTTCGAGCGTATTCAACGTTTCCACAATGTGACCGATCTGCGCATCCCGAACGCTGAGCATTGGTAAGACAGGAATATCCGGTTGTGGCGTCATAATCGCCGATACCGTCATGTCGGCCCGATCGATACGCGTTTGCTCCATCAGCCTGATTGGTTTTTCCCCCTGAATGTCTTTAGCAGTGATGATCCCGATCACATTGTCATCGTCGTCAATCACTAACAATAAACGAACCCCTGCCGTTTTCATATGCTCGAGAGCCGCATCGATTTGAACTTCGCCAGTCACGGTTCGTGGCGTAGCATAGTGGAAATCCGTCATTACGTGCATCGCCGAATCGTCGAGATGAAGCAGATCCGGTGCCGGCGGGGGTTGGGGCGGACACCTAAATTTAGTGTTTGGCGCTAGCGGAATAGAGAAGCGCGGAGAATATTCATGGGCCATAGCGGTTCTCCTTGCGATTGGGTGACATGCAGAAATTTACCGACATCACCGTGAGGATAATGGCTGTACCGAGTATAATGGTCGCGTCCGTACAGAAGATCAATGGTATTCGCGGCGCCCGTACTGCGAGTCGACGAAATCACTTGTTGTGTCGCCGACATTTTCGCGAATAGCTCCGTCACTATGGCTTACGAAATAACGCATTATGTAATCGGTGGGTCGTACCCCGTTGCGGGGCGATCGGACATCTCGCTGTGACTGCCCCCTTTATTTTCGATCCCCTACAGTACCTGGACCCCGACGGCGTTGTCGTTTCGGAGCCGCTACCGGAATGGGCGAATGATGTCGCCACCCTAATTCGGTTGTACCGCACGATGGTGGAAACCCGAGCGTTTGATGCAAAGGCCATCGCGTTGCAGCGCACCGGCCAACTCGGTACCTACGCGTCGTCGCTTGGTCAGGAAGCAATCGGAGTTGCGATGGCCAGTGCGATGACGACGGACGATGTGTTGTTGCCGACCTACCGCGAATACGGTGCACAATTCTGGCGCGGTACAACCATGGCCGAGATTCTGTTGTATTGGGGGGGTGACGAGCGGGGCAGCGATTACGCCGGACCGCGCCGCGATTTCCCGATATCGGTACCGATCGCAACCCATGCGTGTCATGCCGTCGGTGTCGCCTACGCGATGAAGTTGCGCCAACAACTCCAAGTTGCAGTGTGTTTTGTCGGCGACGGCGCGACCTCAAAAGGGGATTTCTATGAAGCTATTAACGCTGCCGGAGTTTGGCAGCTACCAGTCGTGTTCGTCGTAACGAACAACCAATGGGCGATTTCAGTACCGATCAGTAAGCAAACTGCCGCCGAAACCTTGTCGCAAAAGGCCGTCGCGGCCGGTATCGCGGGGCGGCGAGTCGACGGCAACGATTGTATTGCGATGAAACAAGCGGCCATCGATGCGATTGACAATGCACGCAATGGGCAGGGGCCGACGCTAGTTGAGGCAATGACCTATCGTATGAGTGACCACACAACGGCCGATGATGCGAGCCGCTACCGTAGCGCGGAGGAAGTCGATGCGCACCGATTACTGGATCCAATCGAGCGATTACGGCGTTATATGGAATCGCGGGGATTATGGGTCGACGCCGAGGAGCGTGAGCTGCGCGTTGAGACCGCCAAACGCGTCGAGCAGCAGGTTAAGGTGTATCTGGACACGCCGCTACCGGCACCGCAAGCGATGTTTGATCATCTGTACGCGACGTTGCC
>CAXMMZ010000228.1:0-4530 GCA_964194565.1 Arenicellales bacterium | reverse complement strand
CAAATTCTATCGGTGTGCTGATTAGCGATCTCCTCTGACCCTTAAATTTACAGGCAGGAGTGTACGGCATGTAATTGAGAACTTGCCGGGAACAAAAGTCAGCGGCCTCCAATATTGGCGTAGCTACCGTTACTTCGGAACTCGGTTATCTGGATTCATTGCCAGGTTCCAGCGCTGCCCCAGATTTACGCCAGGCGTCTACCCCACCTTGTATATGACACACGTTGTGTAAGCCCGCTTCGTGTGCGGCGCTGACCGCCATGGCCGAGCGTTCGCCGTAGGCGCAGTAGAATAGGATGCGTTTGCCAGTAGCTTGGGCTAGTTCGTGCAGCAACCCGCCGCGGCCAAGATGCGCAGCCAGTTCGGGGTAGGGGGTGTGCACCGACCCCGGAATTACGCCTTCTTTGTCGCGTTCAGTCGTGTCCCGCAAATCCACCAGTACCGTATCCTGGCGGTCGAGAAGCGTCCGCGCGTCGGCTGCAGTGACCGAGTCGCCACGCTCGTCGATGTCGTCCTGGCGCAGTCCGATGGTCAGATTCGCCGGTACCGCTACGTCCATCATTTTCGGGTTGGCGAGGTTGAGGTTGTTCATGATGGCGGCGTACGTATTGGCCGATGTGACTTGCAGCCGCGGATTGCAGCGCAATTCTTCACCGATCGTGCTGACGGTATCGCCTTTGTAATCGTGCGCGGGGTAGACCAACGTCTCGGCCGGAAGTTTTAGTAGCTTATTGAACAGCGAATCGTATTGCGCGATCGGATCGCCACTTTGAAAATCGGTGCGGCCGGTACCGCGGATCAATAACGTATCACCCGTAAATACGCGATCCTCCATCACAAAACTGTATGAGTCGTCGGTGTGGCCGGGTGTATAGATCACCTGTAGCGTAATGCCCTCGATGGTGATGGTATCGTCCTCCGCGACACGCATCGATACGGTGTCTACGGCACTGCGTTCGCCCATCACGGTGATGCATCTGGTGTGGTCGCGCAGTGCACCGATAGCGGTGATGTGATCGGCATGCACGTGCGTATCGATGGCCTTAATGAGTTTCACCTCCAGTTCATCGAATAACTGCAGATAGCGATCGACTTTTTCTAATACCGGATCGATGATGAGCGCCTCGCCACCGCGGCGGCTCGCAATGAGGTAGGTATAAGTAGAAGCAGCGCTATCGAATAGTTGCCGGAAAATCATTCCACCTCGCCGGGTGTCCGTAAGCGGATCGAATGTATCGAGTTGCGTAGCGACGCGCAACGCGCGCCGATGCGAAAACAGAAATTGATGTTGCGGATAGGTTCGCCGATGGGTGTGCCGCGGCGGGTGTCGATGGTGACAGAAGTGGGGTGTCGACGGCATTACCCGCGCCGACAAAACATTGAATATCGAAAACAGTAACCGATAAACTATTTTTATAAATCAATAGTATATATAAGAAATGAAATAAAAAAGGTGAACTATCGTTGCAATTTGTAGACACCGTGGCAGGTCCGCAACAGTGTTGCCGCCGGTCCCCAGGGTTGAAACCGGCAGTCGGAAAAAGATGCGGCGCGCTTACGTATCTGCGAAAGTGGTGTCACCAACGCGATTCTTATGGGGAGTTACCATGCAGGCAATTTTACAGGAACACGTTGTTCAAATTTTTGAAGACGGCGTCTTTGTTGGCAAAGGAGGAATTAGCGATGCCGGCGACGTTATTCAATTACCCTCGTTGCTGACTTCGAAAACATACACTGCTTTGGAAGCCGCGATTGATTCCGGTTGCGAAAATGTCGCGGTGGATGGCAAAGTGTATTCGTGGTCGGTCTACGAAACAGACGCGTAGCGATTCGACACGATTAGACTCGCTACGTCGTACGCAATGCGGCGTAGCGGTCCCAGTATGGCGATGCGTGTGTCGGTGGCTTGTTGCATGTCTGCGCGGGCGAACCGTAGCGATTCGCAAATCAACTAAGCACGTCGTCCACTCTTGCCCGGATATTTCATGAAGACGGACCAGGGACCAAGGATCTTCCCAATATTTGAACTGGTTAAGTCACATGTTGAGCCACTTAGCCTCAGTACCGTTCGTCCTGTTCGGATTCAGGAAAAATCGGGCGTCGTATTCGGCACGATCCTCCTTGATCCATAGCTACGGCTATGCATCCGCGGACGATCGCCCCGACTACTTAGCCCAATTTCCCCTGACATCCGAACCCTGCATGAATTATCCGGGCTAACGCACGCTAAATCACCTCATATTTGGTTTCCAGAACCGCCCTACGCGCCGCCGATTCGTCGATGCTATGCCGGTTGCGTGATGCCGACTGAGATCCCATCGAACCATACGATGTGTTGAGACGGTAAACGTCTCAAGCGTCGGCAGCGTATACGGTATACTCGGGGTCGAATAGAAATCACTCCGGCTCACGTTACGATATGCCTCCGTTCCCTGATCGCCTCGCGGCGCGATCTAACGCAGTCGACTATGTCGACCGGTAAGCCGGTCGGCATTCGCATCCCGCCGAATTGCCGTACCACTCCGTAAATTGAACGGCACAGCATCGGCAACCACCGCACAATCGGTGCGCCGGCAGGCGTGGCGTGATGCATTAGGGCTGCCGTCGTTAGTATTGCTCACGAGCATGACGGGATTCGGAGCGCTGGCACGGGTAAGCGAACTCGGGCTCGGTTGGGCATGGCTGGCGACGGCTGGCATCTGGGGGTTGCCCGGACAGCTCGCCATGGTCGAGCTGTATGTGACCGGCACGGGGTTGGTTGCAATCGCGGTCGCCGTGGGGCTCGCAAACGCGCGATTTCTGCCAATGGCGGTGTCGTTCATGCCGTTACTCGCTAACGGACTGCGCCGCCCGCTATGGTTGTGGCTGTTGGTCCAATTGATGTCGATCAACTCCTGGGTCGGTAGTCTACGTGCGTTTCCCACTGTCCCCATCGCACTGCGCCGCGATTACTATGTCGCGTTTGCGCTGCAATGCCTAATGGCCGGTTTGTTTGGAACCGGGCTGGGCTACATGGGCGCCGCCGCGCTACCGGACTCGGTCACGCTGGGGCTGATTTTCCTGAATCCGGTGTTTTTTGCGATCATTTTGGCCGGGACGCCGCAATGGCCCGGGCGCGTGGCGCTCCTCGCTGGTGCGTTTATCGGGCCGCCATTGTTCTGGGTGAGCCCGGACTGGGGACTGTTATTGACCGGGGTTGTGGGCGGAACGGTGGCTTTTTTGTTCACCCACCCGCCATCCACCAGGACGACGTCATGACCACGGCAAGCACCGCGCCATGGCTATTGGTCACCGCATCGATTGCCGCCACCTATGTATGGCGAGGGGCAGGGGTTTATTGTGCGACGCGGATCGATCCTCAGGGCCGTTTGTTTGCCTGGGTGTCTTGCGTGTCTTACGCATTGCTGGCCGGCCTGATTGCACGCATGATCGTACTGCCCGTCGGCGCGTTAAATTCGACACCGTTAATCGATCGATTGCTCGCGGTTGGTCTCTCGTTCGCCGTTTACTATCTCGTTCGCCGCCGACCGCTGCCAGCAGTTCTGGCCGGGGTCGGTGTGTTCATCTTGATTTCGGCAATGCGTGCCGCAGTGGGGTAGACGATCGATTTCTCGTTTGACAGAATCCGGCGTTGCCCCTATTTTGCTACGCTATTCGTTAGTGGCAGCAACAGGTCCGGAAATCGCGGTTTACCGTGATCGCCGTGGGTCAATCATTATCAACAACAGACTGGACGAAGGGAAAAATGGAAGCAAATACATCACCAATTGCGCGGATGGCGCAGTCCTACCCGGGCATCGAGGGGTTTTATCTGTTAAACCGCCACGCTCAGCTCGGATTCATCGAACCCGGCACCCTGGCGGCGCGGAAAGAGACGTTTTCGCAGGCGAATGATCCACAATTTACCAAAACCCACCCCGATTTTGCGCATGAGCTGGCTGCGTTCACAAAAGAGGCGGAAGCTCTACTGCAACGTTTCCGGGAGGCCCCCACCAGCGGCATGGAACTCGGCTACATCGTGCCTGGCGACTATGAGGACGATCGCTGGCATTCGGCCACGTTGGTGCTACATGATGCCGTTGTCGGCGTGTTCAAAGAGCACGACGAATTCCGGATCGCAAAAGGCATGAAGGATATTTTCAAGGACGACCCGGACGACGAAAAGGTGCAGTCCCGACGCAGCATACAACGTGGTATGGACGATCTCATCCACCATCAGACGCAATTCGGTGTGTATTTGTTCTTTCCGGTTTTGTTTAGACTGCCGTCCTCGCAAGCGAGCGATATGCAACCGTTGCGGGTGTTGAATTTGTTGTGGCACGCGGAGGATACAAACGGCCCTGGGTTCTCGTCGCCGCAGCACGAATCGCAACAACATGTTTCGCGAAATGCGGTCTTCGATGTGTTGCGCGAAAATTTGATGACGCGCGCGATCGATCACAGCAAACGATTGGAGCACCGCTTATCGATAGACGACTAGTACTCTTGCAAGGGGATATTGGCGGATGCAGCGAACCGAGAAGCGGCCAG
>CAXMMZ010000227.1:0-4624 GCA_964194565.1 Arenicellales bacterium | reverse complement strand
CCAGCGGCATATTTTCGAGCAGTTGCTACAGGCCGGCGCCGATTTCAATATCGGTCAATGCGGCATGCGTGCGATGGATTCGCTAAGAATCGAAAAGTCCTATCGCATGTGGGGCCAGGATTTGACCCGCGAGTACACCGTTCTCGAAGCTGCGCTTGGGCACTTCGTGCATATCGACAAAGGTGATTTCATCGGCCGCGACGCACTGCAAAAACAAAAAGAGCAGGGGGTGCCCCAGGAATTCGTGACCCTCGAAGTCGACGGGATTCGCGACGCCGATCCACTCGGCAACGAGCCGCTGTGGCAGGGTGCACAGATGGTCGGGCGGGCGACCGCCGGGGCCTACGGCCACTATATCGGCAAAAGCCTCGCCATCGGGTATGTACAGACCGGTTTCGGTGCGCTGGGCGCCGAGCTCGAAATCGAAATTCTCGGCGACCGTTATCTGGCGCGGGTCATTGCCGATTCGCCCCACGATCCGGAAAACACACGGATGCGGGGTTAGGGGAGACGGTCAGCCCGCCCGTTGAGATTTTTTTCGCATCGGGCGGAGGTTTTTTGCCGCAAAAACCATTATCATTCGCGCCCCAGAGCCGACCCGAGCGTACGAAGGTCGTCCGATCGGCCGAGGCGCGCCCAGCGCACAACATCGATTAATCAGTAACTTGTAACCCGGTAGCACTATGAAAGTACTCGTACCAGTCAAACGTGTCATCGACGCTAACATTAAGGTCAGGGTCAAGGCTGATCAGTCCGGCGTCGAACTCAATAACGTCAAGATGGCGATGAATCCATTTTGCGAGATTGCGGTGGAAGAGGCGATCCGCATGAAAGAGGCCGGAAGCGTCGAAGAAATAATCGTGGTCGCCGCCGGTCCCCAGCAAAGCCAGGAAACATTGCGTACGGGTTTGGCGATGGGTGCCGACCGTGGTGTGTTGATCACTTCCGATACCCCGTTGGAGCCGCTGTCTGTCGCCAAATTGCTAAAGGCCGTGGTGGAGAAGGAAGGCCCCGAGTTGGTGCTCATGGGTAAACAGGCGATCGACGGCGACAACAACCAGACGGGTCAGATGTTATCGGCTTTGCTGGGGTGGTCGCTCGGCACCTTCGTGTCCAAAATCGAAAGCAATGACGGTGGTTATAAAGTCGTTCGCGAGGTCGACGGCGGTCTCGAATCGGTTCAGCTTAAGAAACCCAGCGTTATCACCGTGGATCTGCGGCTCAACGAACCCCGTTACGCGTCGCTGCCAAACATCATGAAGGCGAAGAAAAAACAGATCGATAATTACACGCCGGACGATCTGGGCGTTGATGTGACGCCACGGGTAAACGTGTTGAAGGTGGTGGAGCCGCCACCGCGCGAGGCCGGAATCATGGTACAGAGCGCGGCGGAACTGGTCGATAAACTTAAGAACGAAGCGAAGGTGATTTAGATGAGTGTGCTGGTCATTGCGGAACACAATAACGCGGAAATTAGGCCTTCGACGCTGAATACGGTTAGTGCGGCACAGCAACTCAGCGACGATATTCAGCTGTTGGTGGCGGGCGCGGACTGCGCTGCAGCAGCCAATGCGGCATGCCAGATATCTGGGGTCACTAAAGTGCACAAAGCCGATGCGCCCGAATATGCACACGACTTAGCGGAAAATATCGCGCCGTTGATTCAGCGACTCGCGGGCGACTTCAGCCACGTATTGGCACCGGCATCGACCTACGGCAAGAACATCCTGCCGCGGGCGGCCGCGTTGCTGGATGTCCAACAAATATCGGATATCACCGAGATTCAATCGGCCGATACGTTTGTGCGTCCGATTTATGCCGGTAATGCGATGGCCACGGTGCAATCCACCGACGCGATCAAATTGATCACCGTGCGTACCACCGGGTTTGAAGCCGTCGCTACGACCGGTGGCAGCGCGGAATTGGTGGAGGTCGCCGCCACCGGCGACTCCGGGTTGTCGCAATTTATCGGTCAGGAACTTACCAGGTCCGAGCGGCCTGAACTCACCACGGCCGGCATAATCATTTCTGGTGGTCGCGGCATGCAAAGCAGCGAAAACTTCGCGATGTTGGAACGGATCGCCGATAAACTCGGTGCTGCGGTCGGTGCGTCACGTGCTGCGGTCGACGCGGGTTATGTGCCGAACGACTACCAGGTGGGCCAGACCGGTAAAGTGGTCGCGCCCGATTTGTATATCGCAGTCGGTATCTCCGGCGCAATTCAACATCTCGCCGGTATGAAGGATTCGAAAGTTATCGTTGCCATCAATAAGGACGAGGAAGCGCCGATCTTCCAGGTTGCCGATTTTGGTTGGGCCGCGGATCTGTTTACCGCCATTCCAGAGTTCGAGGCCGCGCTGGACGACCTGACGTAATCGCGATCGGGTGGTCGAAGCTCGTGCCGGATTTTTCGTTTACCGATATCGACGGGCGGCGTCTCGAGCTGGGGGATTATCGCGGCAGAGCCGTATTAGTGGTGAATACGGCGTCGGAATGCGGTTATACGCCGCAATACGCCGAGTTACAGGAGCTCTGGCAGCGCTACCGCGGTCAAGGCCTCGTCGTGCTTGGCGTACCGAGTAATGACTTTGGTGCCCAGGAGCCCGGCACCGAAGATGAGATCAGATCCTTCTGCACGACGCGCTATGGTGTTGATTTTCCGTTGACCGCCAAGCAATCGGTAATTGGCACCGAGGCGCATCCGTTTTACCGATGGGTAGCGCAAGAGTTGGGGGAAGACGCCGCGCCGAAATGGAATTTCCATAAGTATCTGCTCGACACCAATGGTGATCTCGCTGGCTTATGGCCGTCGGCGGTGTCACCCCTGGACCCGGCGTTGGTGGAAGCGGTGCAGGATGCGTTAAGTATCGACTAGCCGGCTGGCCGCACCAATCGATGAACATCGCATTTGTCATGGACGCGCTGGAAGGCGTAAAGGCTTATAAGGATACCACTTACTATTTAATGCTCGCGGCGCGACAGCGCGAACACTCTGTTTTCTATTTGGATCAACACGACCTCTACCTGCGCCACGCCGCGGTGTACGCCCGCGTTATCGAAGTCGATGTGCACGCCGACGTCGATCGACCGTTTACCCAGTTGCACGATGAATCGTTGTGTTTAGAAAGCATGGACGTAGTGTGCGTTCGCACCGATCCACCGTTCGACCGTGCGTATTTATACGCGACGTTGCTACTGGATTTATTGCCGGCTAAGACCTGGGTCGTCAATCGCCCATCGAGTTTGCGTAACTGGAACGAAAAATTGGCTGCGCTTGAATTTCCTGAGTTATCGCCACCGACGCTGGTCAGTAATCATCCTGACGATGTAAAGGAGTTTGCGGCGGGCTATGAACGCATCGTATTAAAACCGCTCGATGGGCACGGCGGTCAAGGTATCCACTTTCTTGAGCGTGATGCCAACGATACCGATGCGGTGATTGCGACCGCGACCCACAACGGTGCTCATTGGGTGGAGGTGCAAGCGTACTTGCCCGCCGCGAACGATGGCGATAAGCGCATCTTACTGCTGGACGGCGATCCGCTAGGTGGGATATTGCGGGTGCATGCGGACGGTGTCGAGTTAAACAACCTCGATGCGGGGGGTACCGCTCAGCCCTGTGAATTAACGGAGCAGGATCGGGAGATTTGCGCGCGCCTGAAACCTGCGTTGCAACGCGAAGGTGTAGTGTTCTGCGGAATCGATGTGATCGGTGGCCGTTTAATCGAGATTAACGTGACGAGCCCCACCGGACTGCAAGAGTTGTGCCATTTTTCTGGACTCGACCATCATCACACGATTATTGCGCGGTTAGAGTCTTAAAGGACCCTCGCAACGAACGGTGGCGAGCGTGATGGGCGTGGTCGTTCTTTAACGGCGGCGTTCGCTTCGCTCATTCCGCGCCCTACGACGTCGCGGATCAGCACGATGATTAGGGCGAGGTAGGGCGGTTAGAGGCGAAGCCGAAAACCGCCGATCGGTTGCACCCGAACAGGACAAACCGTACCGGAACGCCGTGGCTTGTGCCACTTCGGGAGAGGCTTCAGAATTCACGCCAACGATCTCGTGACGCGAGGTCCCCGCAACAGTGCGTTTCGGCTGGAAATTGCCCTCGAGCGCAAGGTCGGAGAATAAACATGGAGGCTCTGTTAACCCGCCCAGAAGTTCAAAGCGCCGCTGCGCCATTACTCGTAGCGTTGGCGGTCGGGTTGGTACTACGGGCATTCGGTCGCCCGTGGCCGTTGCTCGGAGCGGTGGCGGGGTTTCTTGCCACGGCGTGGCTCGTAAACGGTTTGCAGTTCACGCCGCTGACCGGTACGCGCAAGATCATTGTTATCGCGGTCGCGGCCGGCGTTGCCGGTATTTTTCTGGACCTCATGCCGCGCCTGCGCGGCCGGCTAGTATGGTTGGTGCTGCTCAGTACTGGCGCTGCTTTATGGCTCATCTGGAGGGTGTTGGTGCGGCGTGAGGGTGTGGATCTGATCGTCGTGGGCGCTCCGGCCGTGGCCTATGTGGTGTGGCTCACGCTGAGCCTGGATGTTGGTCGCCGGCGCGAAATTCCGACATTGGCGGCGGGCCTCGCTCTCGCGCTAGGGACCGGCGCGGTCAATATGCTGGGCTCGAG